>DXAT01000039.1 GCA_019116965.1 Candidatus Coprenecus pullistercoris | reverse complement strand
GAACCAGAGAGTCAAGCTGGCCGCCGAACTTTCGCGCCAGGAGACAGGACGCACTCTGTACATCCTCGACGAGCCGACCACGGGACTGCATTCGGAGGACATCGCCGTGCTGCTGGACGTGCTCCATAGGCTGGTCGAGGGAGGTAATGCGGTCATCATCATCGAGCACAACCTGGATGTGCTCAAGTCCGTGGACTACCTTTTCGACATGGGTCCGGCCGGAGGCCGCGACGGAGGCCGTATCGTCTCACAGGGCACTCCCGAACAGGTCGCCTCTGACCCCGCCTCCGTCACAGGCCACTACCTCCGCCCCCTCTTGAACCTATAATATGAAAGATATGATTACGGTATACTGCGACAGCCTGCAGGGCTTTTATGACTGCGAACCCGGGATGACCATAGGCGAACTTTCCCGGAAGATAGACACCGGATGCGGATATCCGGTAGTGGCGGCATTAGTGGACAATATGCTGAAGGAACTGACCTTTCCGATATACACACCGCACACCATAAAATTTCTGGACTGCACTCATCCGGACGGACGCAGAACCTACTCCAGGTCCCTGTCATTCGTGCTGCAGAAAGCCGCCGTAGACATGTTCCCCGACCTGCATCTGTTCTTGGACTACACCCTGCCCAACGGTCTGTACGGAGAGTTGCGCAGACCCACTGAAAGCGAAGCCTTCGTCACGGAACCGGCAGGAGCCGACAAGGTCGGGGCATTGAGAAGACGGATGGAAGAGCTTATCAAGGCTGACCTGCCTTTTGAAAAGACCAAGATGACCAATGACGAGGCCGCCGCCCTGTTCCGCAAGAACGGACGCAGTGAGAAAGCCGCTCTCGTGGCGGACATGGAAAAATTCTTCGTATCGGTGTACTGGCTGGACGGTTACGCTGACACCTTCTACGGCCCGTTGCTGGAACGCACGGGACAGATAGATGTATTCGACCTTATACCTTACGGAGACGGTTTCTGCCTGCAGGCCCCTTCGACCAACAATCCGTCGGTAATCTCTCCCTATAAATACCAGGACAAACTCAGTGCGGTATTCAAGGAAAACTCCGAATGGTGCTCCATACTCGGAGCCCACGGCATCGGCTCGGTCAACGAGTCCGTCAAGAAAGGACAGGCCAAGGAGCTGATAGCCATAGCCGAGTCCCTGCACGAAAGAAAATATGTCAAAATCGCCGACATGATCCATGACAGGCGCGACAAAGTAAAGCTGGTCCTCATAGCCGGCCCGTCCAGCAGCGGCAAGACGACCACCTCAAAGCGCATAGCGCTGCAGTGCCGGGTACTGGGGCTCAACCCGCTTGTAATAGCGATGGACGACTACTTCCTCAACCGGGAGAAAACGCCCAGGGACGCCAACGGAGAATACGACTTCGAGAGCATCTATGCCCTGGACCTGCCTTTCCTCGGAGCGCAGCTCAACGACCTGTTCGACGGCAAGGAGGTGGAGCTGCCCAAATACGATTTCATAAAGGGAGAGCGGGTTTTCGACGGCCGCAGGATGCAGATGAAAGACGGAGACATCCTGATCATGGAAGGTATCCACGCCCTCAATCCCGAGCTGACAAAGCATATCGACAACGGGAAAGTATTCCGGGTCTTCGCCTCGGCCCTGACCTCACTGTCTGTGGACGAGAACAACTACATCTCCACCGCCGACAACCGCCTTCTGCGCCGCATGGTCAGGGACAACTTCACCCGCGGCATAACTCCCGAGGAAACCATTCTGCGCTGGAAGAGTGTCCGTGCCGGTGAGGAGAAGAACATCTTCCCTTTTCAGGAAAATGCCGATGTGATGTTCAACTCCGCCCTGCTCTTCGAGCTGCCCCTGCTTCGCTACTATGCCGAGCCGCTGCTCGAGCGCATCCCGCCTCTGTCCGAGGCCTACGCCGAAAGTGTGCGCCTGCGCAAGTTCCTCTCCTACATCGCCCCTCTGACCCCGGACGAGATTGAATGCATTCCCCCGACTTCCGTCATGCGCGAGTTCATCGGCGGCAGTACCTTCGAATACTGATAAATTTTATATTTTTGCACTCATAAACAGCAAACGACATGCACATAGCGGTAGCAGGCAACATAGGCAGCGGCAAGACGACCCTTACGGGGCTGCTGGCCGGGCATTACGGATGGGAACCACACTTCGAGTCAGTGGATTACAATCCCTATTTGGTGGACTTCTACAACGACATGCAGCGGTGGTCGTTCAACCTTCAGGTGTACTTCCTCAACAAGAGACTCAAGGACATAGTGGAATTCCAGAACTCCGGCAAGAATGTCATCCAGGACCGCACCATCTACGAGGACGCCATGATATTCGCTCCCAACCTGCACGACATGGGGCTGATGGATACCCGCGACTTCGAGAACTACTCCTCCCTGTTCGAGCTGATGCAGCGCATGGTCGGATACCCGGATCTTCTCATCTACCTGCGATCCTCGATACCCAACTTAGTGGAGCAGATACAGAAACGGGGAAGGGAATACGAAAGCAGCATCCGCATAGACTATCTCAGCGGCCTCAACGAGAGATATGAGAAATGGATAGCCGACTACCAGGGAGAGTTGCTCATAATAGATGTGGACACCTGTCGGTTCGAGGACCGCAAGGAGGATTTCAGTCAGATCTGCGACCAGATAGACGCCCGCCTGTTCGGACTCTTCCAGTAACCGGGATTCAGTATTCAGACATTTCAGATCTTGATGGACAGGCCCACATTGAGCAGACCTCTGTAGCCGAAACCGAGCTCGGCGAACCCGCCGAATGTCTCACCGTAACGGAACTTGACGGCCGTGATATGATAAGAGAAGCGAAGCCTGTCGTTGGCCTCGGGGATAAAATAAGCCTCATTGCCCTGAACTATTGACTCGTCCATCCAGTCCACGCCTACATACAAGGCTCCCGAGCACTCCATCGGACCCTGCTGCCAATAGACATACGATGCCGACAGATGGGCAGTATAGCTGTTTATGGTCGAACGGCATACGAACACAGGCTCCTCCAGCGGCATCCTCTCCGAATCCGTTATATACATGTCTGCGCTGCCGTAGCCGTAGCCGAAGTCTATGCCGACTGACACCCTCGGATGCACGAAGAAACTATACCCGATAGCCGCTATACCCGAAAACTTGTGATTACGCGAGTCACCGTCATAACCCTCGGAGCGATACTCTGAGTTGAGAATAGTCGTCAGTTCCACGACCGAAGGAGTACCGTACTGAAGATATATCTCGCTGCGGGGGAAATACTCTATATCCCTGACCCTGTTCTTCTGGGCATATCCGGTCATCGAAATCAGCGACAGAAGCCCTATCGCCGAAACTATAAACTTAACTTTCATACTGTTTTCTTTTTATGTTTCTTCAGATATATCGAGGCCACCGATACGGCTCCGCACAGAAGCATGGTCAGGGCCTGGCTCTCATGCGATATGGTTGCAAAAATCACGCCCGAGGTCTGGGGTATGGAGTATATGGATGCCATGGCCAGGGAGAGAATGAAATGGTACGCTCCTATGCCCCCCTGCACCGGAACTATCCAACCCAGACTGCCAACGACCATCAGGAACATGGCATCAGCCCAGTTGAGTCCTTCCACCTGAGGGAAAGCCAGTATCGTCGTATAGCTCATGAGCCAGTAGAAGAACCACAGCAGCAGGGTGTAGAGCAGGAATTTCCATTTACCCTTCATGCGCAGGCCGGATGCGAGACCGCTGAACAGTCCTGAGGCCACCTTGAACAGCTTGTCGAAAAAACGGTACCGACGCAGCCTCGTTCTGTACACATACACAAGGATGCATCCGGCAAGAACAACGGCAGCGGCAGCCGCCACTATCCACAGTATATTGAACGGCATCGAATCCACCGCAGGCTGCCATACCTGATCGCTGATGAACTGACGGAAAGAGCTTTCCCCGGCGACAAGCACGGCGAACAGGATGATGATATAAGTGAGCAGGTCCCAGCTGCGCTCAAGAACCACCGTCCCGAGGACCGATTCGAACGATGCCTTTCCGGTCGCGGAGATTACCCCGCATCTGGCCAGCTCACCGGCACGAGGAAGGGCGAAATTAGTCAGATAAGCCACTGTCACTCCATCGTACGCCTCCCTGCGGGTAATCGACGGGTTCAAAGGGAGCATCACGAGTCTCCAGCGGAGAGCCCGGATGACAAAAGCCAGCACGCTGGCCAGCATCGACACGAGTATCCAGTTGAAATTGCAGCTTCTGATACCTGACACGAAATCCTCCCATTTCACTCCCTTGAAGGCGAAATAGAGCAGCAGCACCGCCAGGGCCAGCATCAGTACCCACTGCAGGACTTTCTTTATTTGGAGCCTGGCTGAACTCACTTGACCAGACGGTTTGTCCTGGTATCAGGGAATACGACGGACGGACGGAACGACGAGGCTTCTTCCGGAGTCACTATTGCGTAGGACATGATGATGACGATATCTCCCTCCTTGAACAGATGGGCCGCGGCACCGTTGAGCTCGATGCTGCCGCTTTCCTCCTCTCCGGGGATGACATATGTCTCTACCCTGTTGCCATTGGTCACATTGACTACAGACACCTTTTCCCCCTCGAAGAGTCCGGCGGCTTTCATCAACGCCCTGTCAACCGTAATACTGCCTATATAGTCCAAATTGGCACGGGTAACAGTGACCCTGTGTATCTTTGACTTGATTACCTCTATATACATCCTACTTTATCTCTATGTTGTCTATCAGACGGACATGGCCGGCATACACCGCACAAGTAAGGCGCAGATGCTCCGCCTCATCCCAGTCCGTGACAGGACGCAAAGTTAATGAATTTATTATTTCCACATATTCTGTCTTGAGAAGACTGTTGCCGTCTATAAGCGAGGTCACGGACTCTACCGCCTTTCCCACCGGCATACGGCCGACCATCTCCCTGACTTTCAATATGGACTCGTAAATATGAGGAGCCGCGGCCCTCTGCTCAGGTGAGAGGAGCTTGTTGCGGGAACTCAGGGCCAGGCCGTCCGCCTCCCTCGCTATCGGACACCGTACTATCTTGATTCCGAGACCGAGATTCCTCACGAAATACTCTATGATGGCAAGCTGCTGGAAATCTTTCTCTCCGAAATACGCCCTGTCCGGACGCACAATCTCGAAAAGTCTTGTCACGACCTGCGCCATGCCGTTGAAATGACCCGGCCTGCGCGGGCCCTCTCCGTACCGGTCGAGTCCACCGAGGTCGAATACCTTCTTGTCATAATCCGTACCGGCGGGATAGATATCCTCCACGGAAGGAGCGAACAGCACGGCAGCCCCGAGCGACTCGACGAAAGCACAGTCCTGTTCCAGCACCCTCGGATATGTATTGAAATCGTCCTTATTGTTGAACTGAGTGGGATTCACGAAATCGGATACTACGACCGCACCGCACTCCGCCACTGCCCGGCGGATAAGTGACGCGTGGCCCTCATGAAGGGCACCCATCGTGGGGACAAAACCGACCGTTTTGTCCTCCAGCAGTTTACGGGCGGATTCAAACTCCGCCAATGTCTTTACGAGTTTCATTTTCCTATTAAAAAATCGGGGCAAACTTAGACATTTTCAGTGACTTTAGATAATTTAGTCCAAAAAATTTTGTCTTTTACGAATATTCATTATAATTTTGAAGTCATTGTATGACTTTCCTTTTAAATCGTTAGAAAAAGTTAGATTTTATGAAATTACTGTTACTTGGTGATGAGGCCATAGCCCTTGCGGCTATACACTCAGGTATTTCCGGAGTCTATGCCTATCCCGGCACCCCCTCCACGGAGATTACCGAATATATCCAGAACCGTCAGAAAGCCGACCCCGACTCTGACCGTATCTTCTGCAGATGGTGCACCAACGAGAAGACCGCCATGGAAGCGGCACTCGGCATGTCCTACATGGGCAAACGCGCCCTCGTCTGCATGAAACATGTCGGCATGAATGTCGCCGCAGACGCATTTGTCAACTCTGCCATGACCGGAGCCAACGGAGGTCTGGTAGTAGTAGCCGCAGACGACCCCTCGATGCACTCCTCTCAGAACGAGCAGGATTCTCGTTTCTACGGCAAGTTTGCCATGGTCCCCGTATTCGAGCCCTCTTCACAACAGGAGGCCTACGACATGGTACGCGACGCATTTGACTTCTCCGAGAAGAACCGCATACCGGTACTGCTGAGAATAACCACCCGCATGGCCCACTCGAGAGCCGAGGTTCAGACATGGGACAGCACCCTGCAGCAGAAACAGATCTCCTACCCTGAGAATCCCCGTCAGTGGGTCCTTCTGCCGGCCAATTCCAAAGTGCGCAACGAACAGCTCATCAAGGACCAGGAGGCCTTCGAGGAAGGTGCTGCGGCTGACCCGCGCAACAGATTCATCCCCGGAGAGGACAAGAGCCTTGCAATAGTAACCTGCGGTATCGCATACAACTACCTCATGGAGAACTTCCCTGACGGAGTTCCCTGCGGAGTTCTCAAGATAGCCCGTTATCCTGTTCCCCGCAGACTTGTCAGGGAGATGGAAGCCGAGGGCATCAACCGTGTAATCGTCATGGAAGAGGGCCAGCCAATGGTCGAGGAGCTCATAAAAGGAATGATCAGCTCGGACATACAGGTGGACGGCCGCCTTACCGGAGTGCTCCCCCGCACCGGAGAACTCTCGCCTGACTGCGTCCGCGCAGCCGTAAGACTCGCCCCGCACAGGACATTCCCCAAGGACAACATCGTAGTGCCCCGTCCGCCCGCCCTCTGCCAGGGCTGCGGCCACAGGGACATGTACGCCGCCCTCAATGAGGTAGCAGCCGAATACGAGCACTCAAGGGTATTCAGCGACATAGGATGCTACACCCTCGGAGCTCTCCCTCCGTTCAGGGCCATCCATACCTGCGTGGACATGGGAGCGTCCATCACCATGGCCAAGGGTGCCGCCGACGCCGGACAGTTCCCCTCATTCGCCGTCATCGGTGACTCCACCTTCACCCACTCAGGCATCACCGGCCTGCTCGACTGCGTCAACAGCAATGCGAATGTGGTGATTATCATATCCGACAACCTCACCACCGGCATGACCGGAGGCCAGGACTCCGCCGGTACCGGCAAGCTCGAAAGCATATGCGCCGGTGTAGGCGTCGATCCGGCCCACATCAGAGTAGTGGTTCCCCTTCCCAAAAACATGGAGGAGATCAAGAATACGCTCCGCGAGGAAGTGGAATACAACGGTGTCTCCGTGGTCATACCCCGCCGCGAGTGCATCCAGACATTCAAGCGCCACGCAAAAGCCAAGAAGCAATAATCATTTAAACCGTTGACCGATATGAAACAGGATATAATATTAGCAGGAGTAGGAGGACAGGGAATCCTCTCCATAGCCACCATTCTCGGAGAAGCCGCACTCACAGGCGGCCTCCATATCAAACAGGCCGAGGTTCACGGAATGAGCCAGCGCGGAGGCGATGTACAGAGCAACCTCCGCATCTCCTCCGACCCTATACACAGCGACCTCATCCCCTTCGGACAGGTGGACATGATCATGTCCCTCGAACCCATGGAGGCTCTCAGGTATGTCCAGGAGCTGTCTGAGACCGGATGGATTGTGACATCCTCAGTCCCCTTTGTCAACATCGACAACTACCCTGACAAGAACGAGGTCTACAAGCACCTCAACGCCCTGCCCCATGTAGTCATGCTTGATGTGGAGGAGCTCGCCAAGGAAGCCGGAGCCCCCGCCCAGGCCGCCAACATAGTGCTTCTCGGAGCCGCTATCCCCATGCTCGGCTTCAGCTTCGAGACAGTCCGTGACGCGGTAGCCAAGGTCTTCGCCCGCAAGGGAGAGGAAGTGGTGGCAAAGAACATCGCCGCCCTCGAGGCCGGTTACAGGCACAGCATCTCAAAACAATAATCAATAACAAACCTTACTCACACCTTACCTGAAGGGCCGTCTCCATTACCGGGCACGGCCCTTTCTCTTCACATCAATATTTATTATCCGATATGATTATCCGTAAAAATACCATAATACAGTCCATACGAAAGAGCCAATCAGCGCATTTCAAGCAATGCGCTGAAGCTTTTTGGTACATTTCGCGATCTGTAATCTGGTCATCATCATAATGCACACATATACACCTGCTTACCGCCATAGCCTCATAACAGATACGGCATTTTTTGCCCGGATTACGCTTCCACACTGCCTTATCTGTTTTTCTTATTTTGATATACAACACTAACATACAATTATTTACATAAAGAACACAATAACAGATACTGAGGTGTATAAACGGACAGCCACGGGAAGTTTATTGCAGCTCCGGAACAATATTATGCACTTCTGGATATTATGCACTTATGCAGAGAATTTCCGCAAAATGGCCCGTAAAACCGGAAGCGACGGTGCGGCTTAGAAAAATCAAGTTTGATTTACAGGGCGTTAGAAAACAGAGTGCACATTTGAGCTATTTTCAAAAGGGCCAAATGTGCACTCTGTTTTCTAAGAGACTGACTATCAGCGATGGTTTTAGATCAAGTGCACCGGTGCTTCAAAATAAATTGACTGTCGCCATGATTGCATCCCGACCGTAACAATACTCTGCTCGGAACCTTATTCGGGGACATAGATGATCTCGCCGTTCTCCAGCTCGTAGGCTATGCCCACGCGCTTGCCCCTCTGACCGGACTTGGACTGGTCCTCGGAAGGGGTGTAGCGGTCGATGTTCTGTCCCTGCTTGACGATGATCTCCATGTCCTCCTTGCCGGGGTTCTTGACCATCGTGAAGTCTTCGGGCGAAAGCATCTCGGTCATGTTGTAGCGGGTCACGAGGGCGACCATAAGGGCCACGGCAAAGACCATGGCCACATCGAAGAGATTGCCCACCACGCTCATCGGGTCGTTCTCCTCGTCCCCTCCCAGCAGTCTTCTTCTCTTCATCGCACTTCCTCCCCTGTTCTGGTTTCCACTTCCTGCTCACCGGCGCATCCGTCCAGCACCTCCGACACGAACTCTAAGCGGTTCAGGTCGCGGGTGTACCAGCGCTGCTTGACCTGCTGGGTGATGAAGCCTATCGCGGCCGAGAACAGGCCCACGACGGTCGTGGCGAAGGCCACCTGCATGTTGTAGGCCATCGAGCCGATATCTCCGGTGGACAGGCCCACGAGAGCCGGACCCATAGGGATCAGGGTTCCCATCAGACCGAGCATAGGGCCCATCTTCGAGAGGGTCTTGGAGGTGCCCAAGTCCTTGTCCGCGGCTATCTCGTAGTCGGAGAGCAGCAGCTGGCGGTGCGCCCGGTCCTTAGTGGTGTCTAAAAGACCGGCTAAGCAGTTCAGCAGAGGGGACTTGGTATTGGCAGGCAGGGAAGCCCTCAGCTCCCCGACGGTAGCGGGAGTCAGCGCCTCGACCTTGGTCATGAAGAGACGGTCCACCTTGCGTATCTGCAGGTACTGTCCGAAGAAATTGCCGATCAGCAGCAGCGACCGGAGGAAAAACAGGATCAGCAGGACCACTACCGGTACGAGCAGTCCGTTGGAGATCCAGAAGAGAACATCAGATATGTAGTTCATACTTTTTATATTTTATTACTTTTTAAATTATTGTTCATTTTTAAAAATCTCCGGAAAGGCCGGGCCGTCCTGACAAAGGAGCCGGCCAGCACTCCGGCGGCAATAAGTCCTAAGACCCCGGCAAGGGCCCTCCAGTCCACCTCGCTCACCCCGGCTACGGCAGTCTGTCCGTTGACGGTGGCTATCACCGCCACTATCCCGGTCAGGGCGTTGGTCAGGAAGAACATCTCCAAGCGGCTCTCCTTGTCGGGAAAGAGCAGGCGCATCAGCCAGGCCCCTCCGGCTATGACCGCGAAGACCACGGCTGCGGCACTCCAGGCGACTAAAGGGAAGGATACACCCGGAAAGGCAAATATCAGATAGACTAAGAAGCTGAACAGCACCCCGAATATCAGCACCCCCGGGAACCAGCGCAGAATGCGGTAGCCCCAGACGGTGGAGGACTTAAGTTTACCGGAGCTGAGCAGATGCACCGACAGCAGGCAGAAGGAGATCTGGAGGACAACCTCAAGGGTGATGACCACCGAGGTGTCGAGCATCAAGTCCGGGTTGGCCAGCCAGGCCTCGATCTGGGAACGGGACTGACGCACTGCCACAGGCCACATCAGACCGGTGAAGAGGGCGGCCACAGCGGCATGGGCCAGGACCGACCACCATTTGTGCCAGGACTGCTTCAGCACGAAGTTGAAGCAGACCAGCACCATAAGTATAACGACTAGACTGTACATAGGCAGAGTCCGGATGATTTAAATGCCGCTGGACTTCCTGCGGCGGCGTATCAGCAGGCCGCCACCGATGAACAGGGCGATGATCAGCACCGCCACGGCTATGTTGCTTACTAATGTGGTTTCCTTCTCCGTCTCACTCTGCAGCCTGTCCTTGCGGAGCACCATGCCGTCCGAAGCGTCACTTACCGATGCCTCCCGGATCTGCCGGATAGCCCCGCGGTACTCTGAGGCGGAGGCCTCGGGCAGGGCGGAGGCGATGTAGTCCTGCAGTGCCGGATTGTCACAGACGAAACCGGAGCAAGATGGAGCGAACTCCTCTATCAGACCGGTGTGCAGCTCCGCGATATCGGCCACCTGCTCCGGCGTTGCGTCCCAGAGGCCCTTGCGGACCGACTCAAGCATGACGGCAGTCACCTCCTCGAGGGCCGCCGGATTGACCTCTCTGAAGTGCTCGTGCACTCCGAGGTCAAATTTATCCG
>DXAT01000038.1 GCA_019116965.1 Candidatus Coprenecus pullistercoris | reverse complement strand
GTTGGGACCAGCTCCGGGATGGGTTTGCGGAGGTCCGGGAGGAGGCTCTGGCCGGGGGACGGGCTTCGGAGGATGATCCGGTGTACAGCAATAAATGGTTTCCGGCGGCCAATATCGACTATTACGTGACTTCGCCGCTCGGGGTCAGGCTGCTCTGTGTCGGGCCTATGGAGGATATTCACAAGTATTGGTGGATCAATCAGGAAAGGGGAGGGTTGCAGGAAGGCCAGGACGGCTGGTTCATCACCTCCAGCCGGAATTTCCGCGATCCTTCCGAGATGCCGTTCGGCGGTGTGTCGGGATGTGATACTGTGAAGGTTATGCGCTGTGGGAGGCATGTGTACAATTTCTACATCTATCGGGTGGAGAATCTGCAGTTGGATAAAATAGAACAATAGACAGGATATGTTTTCGAAAGTTACGGTATATTTAGGTTCCGCGGCCGGCAACTCGCCGGTGTATGCGGACAATGCCTCTGAACTCGGACGCCGTCTGGCTCAGGCCGGCGTGGAGATAGTCTACGGCGGGGCATCGGTAGGCACAATGTGGACAATGGCTTCTGCGGCAATACAGGCAGGCGGTCGGGTGACGGGAGTATTCCCGAAGAATTTCAAGGGCAAGAAGGAATCGCAGGACCGCCGGATAGAGGTACGGGCACAGGGGCTCGCGGAGATGGTGGAGACTCCTGACTTGGCGTCCCGTGTGGCTAAGATGACGGAGCTCAGTCAGGCCTGCATCGTCCTGCCCGGCAGCTACGGTACCATGCACGAGCTTTTCTGCTGGTTGCTCGGCCATCAGCTCCGGGAGCACGCCAAGCCGGTACTCATTCTCTATACCGACGGTTATTACGACTGCTTGCGCGGGCTTTTCGAGACGATGGCTTCCCGTGGCTTCATGTCAGCGGCCGATGCGGCCATACCGTGCTTCTGCTCCACTGTCGATGAGATAATCGCAAAAGTCTTGGCCGGCGAATGATGACAGACAGAGAATACATAACGATTAATGATGCGTGCGAGAACAACCTGCAGCATGTCTCGCTGCGCATCCCGAAGTATCGGATAACGGTGTTCACCGGAGTGTCCGGCTCAGGCAAGTCCTCGCTGGTGCTGGATACGGTGGCGGCCAAGTCGCGCCGCGAGCTCAACGACACCTTCCCGTCGTTCGTCCAGCAGTACCTCCCGAAGTACGGCCGCCCGCATGTCGGCAGCGTGGAGAACCTGCCCGTGGCGATAGTCATTGACCAGAAGAAGCCGGCCTCCAACTCCCGCTCTACCGTAGCCACCTACACGGACATCCATCCGTTGCTGCGGCTCCTCTTCTCCCGCGTCGGCCAGCCCTTCGTGGGATATTCCGATACATTTTCCTTCAACCATCCGCAGGGCAGCTGCCCCCGGTGCTCCGGCTTAGGAGAGATACGCGAGCTGGACATCCACAAGCTGGTGGACTTCGACAAGAGCCTCAATGACGAGGATACGATTCACTACATCGCATTCCACAAAGGCGGCTGGAGATGGATCCGCTACGCCCACAGCGGTCTGTTCGACCTCGACAAGAAGATCCGTGACTACACTCCCGAGGAGCTGGACCTCTTCCTCTATTCGCCCCAGATCCGCCTCAAGAACCCTCCGTCGAACTGGCCCAGGACGGCCAAGTACGAGGGACTGGTACCCCGCATGTACCGCAGCATCATCAACTCCGAGGAAGGCCTGCTGCACCGCAAGGTCCTGGACCCCATGCTCCGCACCGGTATCTGCCCCGACTGCGGCGGTACCCGGCTCAACCCCAAGGTGCTCACCTGCCGCATAGACGGGAAGAATATCGCGGAGGTGACGGCCATGTCGGTGTCGGAACTGCGTCAGTGGCTGGCTGAGCCTCAGCCGGGCGGAATGCTCGAAAGTCCGCTGGCCCAGGATATAAGGCAGGCTATGCTCCGCCGGCTCGAAGCCCTGGAGGAGATAGGCTTAGGCTACTTGACCCTGGACCGTTCGGTGGGTACGCTTTCCGGCGGCGAGGCCCAGAGGTGCAAGATAGCCAAGTACATCAATTCGTCCCTCTCCGACCTGCTCTACATCCTCGATGAGCCCAGTGTGGGCCTGCATAACCACGACATCGCCCTGCTCAAGAATTCGGTCCGCAAGCTCCGTGACCACGGCAACACGGTCCTGCTCGTCGAGCACCACAAGGAGATGATCCGTATCGCGGACCACATCGTGGACATGGGCCCCGGTGCCGGGGTGGAAGGCGGCCGGATAATGTACGAGGGGCCGCTGGAAGGGCTGTTGAAAAGCGGCACAGACACCGGCCGCATGCTGGAGATGACCTCGGATTTCAATCCGGCTCCGCTGCAGCCCAAGTCCTTCTTCAAGGTGGAGAATGCCTCGCTGCACAATCTCAAGCACATATCGGTGGACTTCCCGCTCGGGGTGCTGACGGTCGTGGCAGGAGTGGCCGGCTCGGGCAAGAGCTCGCTGATTCAGTGCCTGATGGACGCATATCCGGTGCAGGAGGACATCGAATACATCAGTCAGAAAAATATCGGAGCGTCCCTCCGCTCCACACCGGCTACCTATATGGGAGTGGCCGACGACATCCGGAAGATTTTCGCCAAGGAAAATAAGGTCAGCGCGGACTGGTTTGCCTTCAATTCGAAGGGCGGCTGTCCGGTCTGCGGAGGCAAGGGGGTAATCGTCTCCGAGATGGCTTTCATGGATTCGGTGGAGACGGTCTGCGAGGCCTGCGGAGGTCTGCGCTATTCGCCCGAGGCCCTGCAATATAAGATCCGCGGGGAGTACAATATCGCTCAGGTTATGGACATGACTGTCAGGGTGGCCTCCCGCTATTTCGCCGGAACGGTGATAGAGGAGAAATTGCGTCCGCTGATGGATGTAGGACTGGTCTATCTGCATCTGAATCAGGCTCTGTCTACTCTCTCCGGCGGAGAGCTCCAGCGCATGAAACTCGCCTCCCGCCTCGGCCAGAGCCGCAGGATATTCATCCTCGACGAGCCCACGGACGGTCTGCATTTCAAGGATGTGGAGCATATCGGCCGCCTGTTCCGCTCAATGGTCTCGGCCGGCAATACCGTTATCCTCGTCGAACACAACACTGACCTGATCAAGTCCGCCGACTGGCTCATCGAGCTCGGCCCCTACGGCGGCGGCTCAGGCGGCGAGCTCCTCTACTCCGGCATCCCTTCCGGAGTGCTTTCCTCACCACGCTCCATCACCAAGCAGTATATGTAGAATAGTCATGTATTTACTCAATAGCAGCGCCAGAGAAACAGTAGCAGTCGATAAGACCAGACCCTCTTACCGTTTTGCAGCGGGCCTCACTCTGAACAGGTTGAAGGTAATGTTGTTACCATCGTAATGGCACCGCAGCCGGTCAATAATGTCTCAGACATCATAATCACCTGTAGGGAGAAAGATGCCGTAATACTCTAAAAGTGCTTGGC
>DXAT01000037.1 GCA_019116965.1 Candidatus Coprenecus pullistercoris | reverse complement strand
GCTGATGAACGCAGTAGACGAGTACATCCCCCTGCCTGTACGTGACAACGAGAAGCCTTTCCTGATGCCTATCGAGGACATCTTCTCCATCACAGGTCGTGGAACCGTTGCCACCGGACGTATCGAGACCGGTATCGTTAAGGTCGGCGATGAGGTTCAGATCATCGGTCTCGGTGAGGAGCCCAAGAAGTCAGTCGTTACCGGCGTCGAGATGTTCCGTAAGATCCTCGATGAGGGTGAGGCCGGAGACAATGTAGGTCTGCTCCTCCGCGGTATCGACAAGAAGGAGATCAAGAGAGGTCAGGTTATCGCTCATCCCGGTACCATCACTCCTCATAAGAAATTCAAAGCCGCTATCTATGTGCTGAAGAAAGACGAGGGTGGCCGTCACACTCCTTTCCACAACAAATACCGTCCTCAGTTCTTCATCCGTACCCTCGACATCACCGGTGAGATTACTCTCCCTGAGGGAACAGAGATGGTTATGCCTGGAGACAATGTTGAGATTACAGTAGACCTCATCTACCCTGTAGCTATCAACGAGGGACTCCGCTTCGCTATCCGTGAGGGTGGCCGTACAGTCGGCTCAGGTCAGGTTACAAAGATTCTCGAGTAATCTATCCTATAGAGTATAAATTAAAGGGGGCTCTAACTCGGCCCCCTTTTTAAAGGGACATAGTTCAAGGGTAGAATAGCGGTCTCCAAAACCGTTGATGGGCGTTCGAATCGCTCTGTCCCTGCAAGATACCGGGTTGTTACGGGCCCGGCATTTTAACCGGCTTAAGGCAAGCTTCCGGCTGAGAGCCGACAAACATTTTAAAATGAGCAGAATATCAGTTTACGTAAAAGAGTCGTACAAGGAACTGACCCAAAAGGTCAGCTGGCCTTCTTGGGCACAGCTTCAGAGTTCGGCTATTGTCGTGATGGTGGCCTCTGTCATCCTCGCTGCGATTATTTTCCTTATGGACTATGTGTTCAGACGCCTCATGTCCATGATTTATAATCTCCTTTATTAAGCGATGGCTGAGTTAGAGAAAAAATGGTACGTCATCCGGGTCGCCGGAGGTAAAGAGAAAAAGGCTAAGGAGTATATCGAGTCGGAGCTCAAGGCTCTGGGACTCGACAGCTATGTATCCCAGATTCTCATCCCTACGGAGAAAATCTACCAGGTGCGCAACGGTAAGAAGGTAAGCAAGGAAAGTATTTTCTTTCCGGGCTACATCCTTATCGAGGCCCATCTGACCGGAGAGCTCCAGCACATAATCCGCAATATCCCCCATGTTTCCGGTTTCCTCACGGAGAGACAGGGCAAGGACAAAGAGCCTATCCCCCTCAGACCGTCTGAGATAAACCGCATACTCGGTATTGTGGACGAGCAGCTCGAGCAAGACGAGGAGAATATCACCTCCTTCGTCATCGGCGAGGCCGTGAAGATTACGGACGGACCGTTCAACGGCTTTGACGGCACCATCGAGGAGATTCTCCAGGACAAGAAGAAGCTCAAGGTCATGGTCAAGATATTCGGTCGTAAGACTCTTTTGGAACTGAATTTTGTTCAAGTAGTTAAAGAATAAATCAAGTAGTAATTATGGCTAAAGAAATTGCCGCATTTATTAAATTGCAGATAAAAGGCGGTGCCGCGAATCCCTCACCTCCAGTAGGACCGGCCCTCGGTTCGAAGGGTGTGAACATCATGGATTTCTGCAAACAATTCAATGCCCGTACTCAGGACAAAGCCGGAAAAGTGCTGCCTGTAATTATTACAGTCTACAGCGACAAGTCCTTTACATTCGTTGTAAAGCAGCCCCCTGTTGCTGTGCAGATCAAGGAGGCTGCCAAGATTGCCAAAGGCTCGGCAGAGCCCAACCGCAGTAAGGTGGGTTCCATTACTTGGGATCAGGTAAAGGCCATCGCTCAGGACAAGATGCCTGACATGAATGCCTTCACTCTCAAGTCTGCCATGAAGATGGTAGCCGGAACAGCAAGAAGTATGGGTGTTTCAGTAACGGGAACATTTCCTGAAGACATAAAATAATCACACGCTATGAGTAAATTGACTAAAAACCAGAAGATAGCTGAAGAGAAGGTTGATTTCGGGAAACAGTACAGGCTTTTAGAGGCATGCAGGCTGGTGAAGGATACCAATTACGCCAAGTTCGATGCTTCCGTGGACCTTGCTGTGCGTCTCGGCGTTGACCCCCGTAAGGCCAACCAGATGGTACGTGGCGTTGTGACCCTTCCGCACGGAACAGGAAAAGTTACCCGCGTACTCGTATTGTGCACCCCCGATAAAGAGAACGAAGCCCGCGAGGCCGGCGCAGATTATGTCGGTTTGGACGAGTTCGTTGAGAAGATCAAAGGCGGCTGGACTGATGTCGATGTCATCATCTGTACACCCTCCGTCATGGGTAAGGTAGGTGCTTTAGGCCGTATCCTCGGCCCCCGAGGCCTGATGCCTAACCCCAAGACCGGTACAGTGACCATGGAAATCGGAAAGGCAGTCAAGGAAGTGAAAGCCGGTAAGATCGATTTCAAGGTCGACAAGACCGGTATCGTTCACGCAGCTGTAGGTAAGGTGTCATTCACCGCCGAGCAGCTCGCCGAGAACGCACTCGAGCTCCTCAACACCATCGTCAAACTGAAACCTCAGTCCCTGAAAGGAACATATGTGAAGAGCATCTTCATCTCTTCCACTATGAGCCCCGGTATTTGCATAGATTCCAAAACTTTCAGTGCTGCTGAATAATATTAGAGTATCATGAGAAAAGAGGAAAAAGCACAGATTATAGAGCAGGTTGCGTCTCAGCTTTCTGAGACCCCCAACTTCTATGTAACCGACATATCGGGCCTCAACGCGGAAAACACCACAGATCTCCGCAGGGCTTGCTTTGAGAAGGATATCAAACTGATGGTCGTAAAGAACACTCTCTTCATCAAGGCTCTCGAGAAGATTGAGGGAGAGGCTGTCGAGTCCATCAAGCCCATAATGGAGGGATCCTCCGCAATAATGTTCACCACCACCCCCAACGCACCCGCCAAAATCATCAAGGAATATGGTGAGAAGATGGGCAAACCGGTGCTGAAGGGAGCGTATGTTCAGGATTGCGCCTATATCGGCGCCGAGAATCTTGAGGTTCTCGTCAACATCAAGTCCCGTGAAGAACTCATCGGTGACATCATCGGTCTGCTGCAGTCTCCTGCACGCAATGTCATCTCCGCTCTGCAGGCTTCTGCCGGCGGCAAGGTTGCAGGACTGGTCAAGACTTTATCGGAAAAAGAATAAAAATAAAACAAACTATTTAATAATTAGAAATCATGGCAGATATCAAGAAATTTGCGGAAGAGTTAGTTAACCTCACAGTTAAAGAAGTTCAGGAACTTGCACAGGTTCTGAAGGATGAATACGGAATCGAGCCTGCAGCAGCCGCTGCAGTAGCAGTAGCAGCTCCCGCAGCAGGCGGTGCAGCAGCTCAGGCTGAGCAGACACAGTTCGATGTAATCCTCACCTCTGCCGGTCAGGCTAAACTCCAGATTGTAAAGGTCGTTAAGGAGATTACCGGTCTTGGACTGAAAGAAGCAAAGGATCTCGTTGACAAGGTTCCCGCCCCTGTTAAAGAGAAAGTATCCAAAGCTGAGGCTGAGCAGGTAAAAGCACAACTCGAAGAAGCCGGCGGAGAAGTTGAAGTTAAATAAACATACTTTATCCCGCTGACGGGAAAATTCAGGTTTAGGGTCCGGCCAGGACTCTAAACCTTTTTGTCGTTTTCAAAGTTTATCTTCAACAAAACCGGACACAATGGCGCAAAACCTTAAAAACCAACGTATTTCATTTGCATCTTCCAAGACTCTTCTCGAATATCCCGACTTCTTGGAGGTTCAGCTGAAGTCCTTCAGAGACTTGTTCCAGCTGGACACCACACCTGAAAACCGCCGTAATGAAGGACTGTTCAAAGTTTTCCAGGAAATATTCCCCATCACAGACACGAGGAACAACTTTGTCCTGGAATTTGTGGACTATTTCATAGACCCGCCCCGCTACACGGTAGACGAGTGTCTTGACAGAGGCCTCACCTACAGCGTTCCGCTGAAGGCCAAGCTCAAGCTCTACTGCACCGACCCCGAGCACGAGGATTTCGACACCTCGATACAGGATGTATACCTGGGTACTATCCCCTATATGACCGAAAGGGGCACATTCGTCATCAACGGCTCTGAACGTATCATCGTATCGCAGCTTCACCGCTCACCCGGTGTGTTCTTCGGACAAAGTATCCACGCCAACGGTACAAAGCTCTACTCCGCGAGGATTATCCCGTTCAAGGGCTCATGGATAGAGTTCGCCACGGACATCAACAATGTCATGTACGCGTACATCGACCGAAAGAAGAAACTGCCGGTCACCACTCTGCTCAGGGCGATAGGATTCGAGAGCGACAAGGAGATTCTTGACATATTCGGTCTTGCCCGTGAGGTCAAGGCCACCAAGGAGGAGCTTACCCAGAACATCGGTTCCAAGCTCGCGGCTCGCGTCCTCAAGACATGGAACGAGGACTTCGTGGACGAGGACACCGGTGAGGTGGTGTACATCGAGAGAAATCAGATCGTCGTCGACCGCGAGACCGTGCTCGACGAGAACAACATCAACGACATCCTCGACGCCGGTGTAAGCACTGTGCTCCTCCATAAGGATGATGTGGACCTGAGCGACTTCACGATCATCTTCAACACCCTCCAGAAAGATGTCTGCAACTCTGAGAAAGAGGCCGTCTTCTACACCTACAGGCAGTTGCGTAACTCCGAACCGCCTGACGAGGCCACTGCAAGAGATGTCATAGAGAAGCTCTTCTTCTCTGACAAGAGATACGACCTTGGAGAAGTAGGACGATACCGTCTGAACCGGAAGCTGGGCCTGACCACGCCGTCCGATGTAAGGGTCCTGACCAAACAGGACATCATCGAGATTATCAAATATCTCATCCAGCTGATCAACAACAAAGCCGCCATTGACGACATAGACCACCTGAGCAACCGACGCATCAGGACTGTCGGCGAGCAGCTCGCCAACCAGTTCAGCGTAGGACTCACCCGCATGGCCCGCACCATCAGGGAAAGAATGAATGTCAGGGACAACGAGGTATTCGTACCGACCGAGCTCATCAACGCAAAGACCCTGTCTTCCGTTATCAACTCGTTCTTCGGTACCAGCCAGCTGTCTCAGTTCATGGATCAGACCAACCCCCTGGCAGAGATGACGCACAAGCGCCGTCTGTCAGCACTCGGTCCGGGAGGTCTGTCACGCGACAGGGCCGGATTCGAGGTGCGCGACGTGCACTACACCCATTACGGCCGCCTCTGCCCCATCGAGACACCTGAGGGCCCCAACATCGGACTGATATCCTCCCTCTGCGTCTATGCGCGCATCAACGACCTCGGCTTCATCGAGACCCCCTACCGCAAGGTTGAGAACGGCAAGGTGAACATGAGCGCCGA
The DNA here is from genome assembly GCA_019116965.1 of Candidatus Coprenecus pullistercoris. GTDB lineage: Bacteria > Bacteroidota > Bacteroidia > Bacteroidales > UBA932 > Coprenecus > Coprenecus pullistercoris. The sequence goes on along the minus strand of DXAT01000037.1, from coordinate 62,429 downwards.
AGGATGCGTGTACATGAGTGCCGAAGAGGAGGAAGACAAGATGGTGGCCCAGGCCAACATCCATCTCGACGACGACGGCAATATCCTCGATGAGCGCATAAGCTGCCGTCACGAGGCTGACTTCCCCGTAGTGACCAAAGACCAGGTTCACTACATGGATGTGGCTCCCAACCAGATAGCATCCATCGCCGCGTCACTTATCCCCTTCCTCGAGCACGATGACGCCAACCGTGCCCTCATGGGCTCGAACATGATGCGCCAGGCAGTGCCTGTCATCAGACCCGAGGCCCCTATCGTAGGCACTGGACTTGAGAGAGCCGTTGTCCGCGACTCCCGCACACAGGTAGTGGCAGCCCGCGAAGGAGAAGTGGTATATGTGGACGCCCGCGAGATTCATGTCAAGTACAAGCAGACCGAGGACGAGAAATTCGTAAGCTTCTCCCCCGAGGTCACAGTATATCATCTTCCCCTCTTCAGGAAGACCAACCAGAGCACATCCATTCACCTCAAGCCCATCGTACGCAAGGGCGACAAGGTACAGGCCGGACAAGTGCTCACCGAAGGCTACGCGACACAGGGCGGAGAACTCGCTCTCGGACGCAACCTCAAAGTGGCCTTCATGCCCTGGAAAGGATACAACTTCGAGGACGCCATCGTGCTTTCCGAAAGGATTCTCCGCGAGGACATCTTCACCTCCATCCATGTGGACGAATATATCATGGAGGTGCGCGATACCAAGCGCGGCATGGAGGAGCTGACCTCCGACATACCCAATGTGAGCGAGGACGCCACAAAGGACCTCGACGAGCACGGTATCATCAGAGTCGGCGCCAATGTCGAGCCCGGTGACATCCTCATCGGTAAGATCACGCCTAAGGGCGAGAGCGATCCCTCACCCGAGGAAAAGCTCCTGAGAGCCATATTCGGAGACAAGGCCGGAGATGTCAAGGACGCCTCACTGAAGGCCTCCCCGTCACTCTCCGGAACAATCATCGGAAAGAGGCTTTTCTCCCGCGTGACAAAAGAGCCCGGCAAACGCGGCAAGAACGCGCCCAAAGATGAGCTGGTCAAGGCAGAGGAAAACTTCACAGAGAAGACCACCGCTCTCCGCAAGCTATTCATCGACAAACTTGTCACACTTACCAAGGACCGCAAGAGCAACGGTGTGTGGGATCTCTATGAGACCGAGCTGATACCCAAAGGAACGGCTTTCACGCGCCCGATGCTCGAGAACATCAAATACGAGGATGTAAACCCTTCCAAGTGGACTTCTGACAAGAACGCCAACAACTTGATCAAGGCGCTTATCAACAACTACCTGATAGCGTACAAGGAGTACGACGCCGAACTCAAGCGTATCAAATACAATCTTACTATAGGAGACGAGCTTCCCTCCGGCATCATGCAGCTTGCCAAGGTGTATGTGGCCAAGAAGAGGAAGATCAGAGTAGGAGACAAGATGGCGGGACGCCACGGTAACAAAGGTATCGTCGCCAAGGTGGTAAGGGACGAGGACATGCCCTTCCTCGATGACGGCTCCACCGTGGATATCGTCCTCAACCCTCTTGGTGTGCCTTCGCGTATGAACCTCGGACAGATCTACGAGACCGTGCTCGGATGGGCCGGCAAGGAGCTGGGCCTGAAATTCAGCACCCCGATTTTCGACGGAGCATCCCTGGAGCAGATATGCGAATACACCGACAAGGCCGGTCTGCCCCGCTACGGAAAGACCTACCTGCGTGACGGCGGCAGCGGAGAATACTTCGACCAGCCGGCAACCGTAGGTGTCATCTACATGATCAAGCTCGGCCACATGGTGGACGACAAGATGCACGCCCGTTCCATTGGCCCCTACTCCCTCATCACCCAGCAGCCTCTCGGCGGTAAGGCCCAGTTCGGAGGCCAGAGATTCGGAGAGATGGAGGTATGGGCCCTCGAGGCATTCGGAGCATCCAATGTCCTCCAGGAAATCCTCACCATCAAGTCCGACGATGTCACGGGACGCTCGCGCGCATACGAGGCAATCGTCAAGGGAGAGCCCATGCCCGCACCCGGCATACCCGAATCCCTCAATGTACTGCTGCACGAGCTGCGCGGCTTAGGACTGAGCATTAAATTAGATTAGTTTTGTATTTGACAAATTGAAATATCCGAGATATGGCTTTTAAGAAAGACAATAAGATCAAAAGCAATTTCAGCAGGATTTCCATCGGACTGGCCTCTCCGGAAGAGATTTTGGAGAGGTCATCCGGAGAGGTCCTCAAGCCTGAGACTGTCAACTACCGTACCTATAAGCCTGAGCGCGACGGCCTCTTCTGCGAGAGGATATTCGGTCCTACCAAGGATTACGAGTGCCATTGCGGAAAATACAAGAGGATCCGCTACCGCGGAATCGTCTGCGACCGCTGCGGTGTGGAGGTGACCGAGAAAAAGGTCCGCAGGGAAAGAATGGGTCACATCACCCTCACCGTTCCCGTGGCCCATATCTGGTACTTCCGTTCCACACCCAACAAGATAGGAAGCCTCTTGGGCATCCCCTCCAAGAAACTGGAATCAGTCATCTACTACGAGAGATACATCGTCATCCAGGCCGGTGCGGCCAAGGAGCTGAATGTAGACAATCTTCAGCTTCTCACCGAAGACGAGTACCTTGACATACTCGACCGTCTGCCCAAGGACAACCAGTCGATGGAGGACAGCAACCCCGACAAGTTCATAGCCGGCATGGGAGCGGAGGCCATCTACACCCTTCTGTCCGCGCTCAATCTGGACGAGCTCTCCTACGAGCTGCGCCACAAGACGGAAAGCGAGACATCCCAGCAGCGCAAGGCCGAGGCTCTCAAGCGCCTCAGCGTCATCGAGGCTTTCCGCGAGTCCAAGGAAGTGAACCGTCCCGAATGGATGATCATGAAAGTCATCCCCGTGATACCTCCCGATCTGAGGCCGCTCGTGCCTTTGGACGGAGGACGCTTCGCCACATCCGACCTCAATGACCTCTACCGTCGCGTCATCATCCGCAACAACCGTCTGAAGAAGCTCATAGAGATCAAGGCCCCCGAAGTGATTCTCCGCAACGAGAAGCGCATGCTTCAGGAGGCCGTAGACTCCCTCTTCGACAACTCCCGCAAGTCCAATGCAGTCAAGACCGATGCCAACAGGACTCTCAAATCTTTGTCGGACAGTCTGAAAGGAAAGCAAGGACGCTTCCGTCAGAACCTGCTCGGTAAGCGTGTGGACTATTCGGCCCGTTCCGTTATCGTCGTAGGTCCCGAGCTCCACATGCATGAGTGCGGACTTCCCAAACTCATGGCTGCCGAGCTTTACAAACCGTTCATCATCAGAAAACTGATTGAAAGAGGTATTGTGAAGACAGTCCGCTCAGCGAAGAAGATTGTGGACAAGAAGGAACCCGTAATATGGGACATCCTGGAGAATGTGATGAAAGGCCATCCCGTGCTTCTGAACCGTGCCCCTACCCTGCACCGTTTGGGTATTCAGGCATTCCAGCCCAAGCTCATCGAGGGCAAGGCCATTCAGCTCCACCCTCTCGCATGTACTGCGTTCAACGCGGACTTCGACGGTGACCAGATGGCCGTGCACCTTCCGTTAGGCAATGCCGCCGTCCTCGAGGCCCAGCTCCTCATGCTCGGCTCGCACAACATCCTGAACCCTGCCAACGGAGCACCTATCACCGTGCCTTCGCAGGACATGGTCCTCGGTCTGTACTACATCACCAAACCCTTAGCAGGAGCCAAGGGAGAGGGCATGACATTCTACGGACCCGAGGAGGTAATCATAGCATACAATGAAAAACGCGTGGATCTTCACGCCAAGATATCCGTCCGTCTGCCCAAGGACATGACAGACCTTTCGAAAGGCTACCGTATCTTCGAGAACACCACTGTCGGAAGAGTCATATTCAACCAGGTGGTACCCGCCGAGGTCGGCTACATCAACGAGCTGCTGACAAAGAAGTCCCTCAGGGACATCATCGGCAAGGTGGTGAAAGTCTGCGGAGTAGCCCGCACTGCCCAGTTCCTCGACGACATCAAGTCGATCGGATACACCATGGCGTTCAGAGGAGGCCTGTCGTTCAACTTAGCGGATGTGATTATCCCTGACCAGAAAGCCGAGCTGGTCGAGGCCGGATACAATCAGGTCGAGGAGATACAGCAGAGCTTCAACATGGGTCTTATCACCAACAACGAGCGCTACAACCAGATCATCGATATCTGGACCACCACCAACTCCCGTCTGACCAACATGGTGACCAAGACCATCGAGGCCGACCAGCACGGATTCAACCCTATCTTCATGATGCTTGACTCCGGAGCCCGTGGTTCCAAGGAGCAGATCCGTCAGCTCTGCGGTATGCGTGGTCTGATGGCCAAGCCCCAGAAATCCGGTTCGACCGGAGCGGAGATTATCGAGAACCCTATCCTCTCCAACTTCAAGGAGGGCCTCTCGGTGCTCGAGTACTTCATCTCCACGCACGGTGCCCGTAAGGGTCTGGCCGATACCGCTCTTAAGACAGCCGACGCCGGTTATCTGACCCGTAGGCTCGTGGATGTATCGCACGATGTGATTATCAACGAGGAGGACTGCAAGACCCTCCGCGGTATCGTGGCCACGGCCATCAAGAACAAGGACGAGATCGTCGAGTCCCTCTATGACCGTATCCTCGGCCGCACTTCAGTGCATGACATCTACAACCCTCTGACCGGAGAGCTCATCCTCCCGGCCAACGAGGAGATAACCGAGGACATCGCCGCCAAGATCTCAGCCCTGCCTATCGAGCAGGTGGAGATCCGCTCGGTACTCACCTGCGAATCCCGCAAGGGCGTCTGCGCGAAGTGCTACGGACGCAACCTGGCTACAGGCCGTATGGTCGAGAAAGGAGAGGTGGTCGGTGTCATCGCCGCACAGTCCATCGGAGAGCCAGGTACACAGCTTACTCTCCGTACATTCCATGTCGGCGGTACCGCGTCCAGCATCGCATCCGAGTCCGAGATCATAGCCCGCTATGACGGTCGGCTCGAGTTCGAAGAGCTCAGGACTGTCACGAAGCGTGACGAGGACGGTGAGTGCGAGATTGTCATCGGCCGTACAGCCGAGATGCGCATCGTCGATGTCAACACCGGAATCACTCTTTCCCAGCACAATATCCCTTACGGTGCTAAACTCTTCCAGAAAGACGGAGCCAATATCTCTAAGGGAGACAAGATCTGCGAATGGGACGCCTACAATGCCGTTACCATCACAGAAGTAGGCGGTATCATCGCCTTCGACAGCCTTATCGAGGGCGTGACCTTCAGAGAAGAGGCTACCGATGAGTTCTCGCTGCACCGTGAGAAAGTAATCATAGAGTCGAGGGACAAGTCCAAGAACCCTACCCTGCGTATCATGCAGGACGGCGTCGAAGTCAAGCAGTACAACCTTCCCGTAGGCGCACACCTGATGGTTGAGAACGGCGAGAAAGTCATCGCCGGAGAGGTAATCGTCAAGATACCGCGTGCCATCGGTAAGTCTGGCGATATCACGGGCGGTCTGCCCCGTGTCACGGAGCTCTTCGAGGCCCGTAACCCCTCAAATCCCGCCATCGTCGCCGAGATCAACGGCGAGGTGCAGATGGGCAAGATCAAACGAGGCAACCGTGAAATCATCATCCGTTCCAAGAGCGGAGACGAGAAACGCTATCTCGTGCCCCTGTCCAAACAGATTCTCGTACAGGAAAACGACTACATCCGTGCCGGCATGCCCCTCTCTGACGGTGCTGTATCACCTGCCGACATCCTGGCTATACAGGGTCCCATCAAGGTGCAGGAATACATCGTCAACGAGATTCAGGAGGTGTACCGTATGCAGGGCGTGAAGATCAACGACAAGCACTTCGAGATCATCGTACGACAGATGATGCGCAAGGTCGAGATCGAGGATCCGGGCGACACCCGCTTCCTGCCCGAGCAGCTCGTGGACAAATGGGAATTCAACGAGGAGAACGACTCCATGTTCGGCAAGAAGGTCGTACAGGACGCCGGAGACTCCACCGAGCTTAAACCCGGTCAGATAGTTACTGCCCGCAGGCTCAGGGACGAGAACTCCCTGCTCAAGAGGCAGGATCTGAAGCTCGTTCAGGCCCGTGACGCAATCCCCGCCACATCCAACCAGATACTTCAGGGTATCACCCGCGCCGCACTGCGCACCAACAGCTTCATGTCGGCCGCTTCCTTCCAGGAAACGACCAAGGTACTCAGCGAGGCTGCCATCCGCGGCAAGGTCGATACTCTCGAGGGCCTCAAGGAGAATGTCATCTGCGGTCACCTGATTCCCGCCGGCACAGGCCAGCGCGAATACGAGCGCATCATAGTTGCCTCCATGGATGACTACAACAAGATGGCCTCCTCCCGCCGCAAGGAAGAATAAATCCTGCTGAGAAGGGGTACAATAAAACCGGCCGCCAGAGATTTCTGACGGCCGGTTTCTTATTGCTGCCCTGACCCGGCTTAGAAAGCGTAGCCCACTCCTATGGAGAAGGTGTTTGTCAGAGGAGAATCCTTGTCAGTTCCTATCAGGTAAGTGGCGTTGACCATAACACCGAAGAACTTGACACCTGCGCCTATCGATGCATACGAGCCGTAGAACATCTTGTCTGCATCTCCGTAGTGGTAACCTGCAGCAACGCGCACGAAGTCGTTGTACTCATACTGAGCGCCTACTCCGGCGAAGAATGACGATTCCTCGAAAGTCAGACCACCCTGGAGGTTGACAGCCAGGGCGTGCCTGTCCTCATTGCCGAAACGCTGCACTGTACCCAAGCCCAGCTTGACATTCGCCGGCATGCTGTATGCCGATGTTCCGCCGTAATCAAGCTTGGATCCGATATTGGCAGCCGTAAGACCTATTCTCAGGAACTTGAGGTCAAGCATGGCACCGAAGTCGGCCGAGACAGCTCCTGCAGCCTTTGCTCCGCCCATGTCACTGTGGACATAGTTGACATTGGCACCGAGAGAGAGGATTGGCAGAATCCTGAAGCCGAAGCCCACACCTGCCTGCAGGTCAATCGGGGTGAAAGATGTTCCGGCAGAAGCGTCGGTTATGGGACTGTATCCGAAATACCTTACGCCTGCTGAGACAGTCATGAACTTGGCTACTCTGCCATAACCTGCGACACCGACAGTATTATTGGGATTGCCGAGCGAAGAGGCATTCCAAAGCGAATAAGCGGCACCTACCTGGAAGCGCTGCTCATCGAGAGCCGTAGCGGCGATATTGTTCCACATCGCGAAAGGAGTGGATTCCATGACTGTTCCTGTTCCGGCCATGCTGAGACTTACAGGATCAGGATTGACATCGAGAAATCCGGCCGTCTGAGCCTTTGCCGTAAATGAGGCTGCGGACAATGCCGCCGCAGCCATGATGATATATACTGACTTCTTCATTACAGTTTAGCGATTTCTGAGGTTAATACATTGCTGCCGGTCCTTATCACTACGGTATAGACACCGCCGGGCAGGCCGCTGAGATCGATACTGAAAGGTTTGTCCATGCTGATGGTCACATCCTTTTCAGAGCGTTTTACTGCACCGCTGAGAGACAGAATCTCGACTGTAGCTCCTGTTACCTCCTCCTGGGTACGGACATTGAGCATGTCCACTACAGGGTTGGGATAACACTGAACCTGAGTCTCGACCGCACCAGACGAACCGTTGCCCACAGTGACTGAGAGATCTATGGAAGCCGTAGCGTCCATTGCGTCGTACGCGGTGATAGTCATGACCGTGCTGCCCTCCGACAGAGGAGTGAGCGTCAGCTTGTCGCCGCTGGTCGTTCCGTTAACCACTCCGTTTACAGAATACTTGATCCTGTATATGAGCATATCGCCGTCACCGTCATAGAAATAATCAGCCAAATTCAGTTCCACGGTACCGTCCATGGACATGACCACAGGCTCGGGCTCTGCAGTCACAGTGGGAGCTATGTTGTCGATCACCTCCACATTGATCACTTTCACAGCCTCGCCTCCGAAACCGTCATTGACAGTCAGTTCCACGGTATGCGAGCCTATTCCGGCATCCAGGCTGGAGACAGTGACCCTGACTGTGGAATCATTGAGCATACGCACCGTAGCCGGGGCATCGGAAGGAAGTACCGGAGTAAGGGTATGTCCGTCCGCATCCACCACCGTCAGGTCCAGCTCAAGATTGTTGGGTATCTTGACCAATGTATCCAGCTCATCGGAAGGCTTGAATACAGGAAGTGAATTGGCACCTGTGGTAACCTCCTCAACAGGACACAGCTCGGAACGGTTTCGGGCAAAATCGCTTACGGAAGCCGATACATAATACTTCGTCTCGAACTCAAGACCGGAGACAGCTCCGGATACACGGTCCCCCACCTTATAGGCACTGAGATTGACGGTATCCTTGGGAAGAGCCTCGACTGCCATCGAATCCTCTATGTTTATGGGTTCCTTGGAATAATAGATATAGGCGTATGACGGCTTGGTATCATCCTCATCGGCAGGTACGGTGAACGAGTAATCTATGAAGTTGGCACGCACGCTGAGCTGCAGGTCATCAATGGGATCGGGAGCGATAGTGCTGGCGGCCGCCAACGCTCTCTCGGCATCTATGAGACCGTGACCAGTGTACTGCGAGCCCTCATACTGAGAGATATCCCTTGCGGAATTCTCAATCATATCGCGAAGAGCCTCGTTGGTAAATCCCTCGCCTCCGAAATACGATACCAACAAGGCTGCGAGACCGGAGACATGAGGACAGGCCATGGATGTTCCCTCCATAAGGGCATAGCTGTTGCCGGGCGCCGTACTGAGCACCTCCAAGGCTTTATCAGTATCTCCGCCGGGCGCGCACACATCTATCCAGGAGCCGTAGTTGGTGTACCATGCATGCTTGAAGTCGGGGCCTAAGGCTGCCACGGCAATGCACGGCTCATACTGACCGGGATAACAGGTAGCCACGGCGTCATTGCCCGCCGCGAAGATAACCACTCCTCCCGCCATCGGACCGACCTGATTGCCGTTCTCGTCATATCCCGCATTGGCGATGAAATAGTCGATAGCGTCCCTTTCCGATTGGGTTATAGTTGTAGCAGTACCCTTCTTGTAGCCCCAGCTGTTCTGACTGATGACCGCACCGTGATCCGCTCCCCACTTTATGGCACCCGCCGAGTTGCCGGATGCCTCGTCCGCAAATATCTGGCAGGACATCAGGCGCACGCCCTCTATGCCCTTGGCGGCATCACCACCGGCCACACCGGCTACACCCTTGCCGTTGTTGTTGACCGCAGCCACTGTTCCGGCCACATGTGTTCCGTGGTCATCCGCGACTACTGTCGCGTAACCGTTGACGAAACTCTTGCCGTGCAGCTCGTTGGGATCCGATGTCACGGGGTTGTTCCAAAGGTTGGCTGCGAGATCCTCATGACTATAGTCGATACCGCCGTCGACGATGGAGACAATCACCTCGCGTCCGTCCATAGTATAGCGGCTGCCTACGATACCGCGCTGCCATACGGGAAGTACATTGATGTCACAGCCCGCCACTGCAGTAGGCTTCGTTCCGTCGTTGTAATAATGCCACTGTCCGCTGAGCTGAGGGTCGTTGTAAAGCTCCGTCAGCGCATTGGCAGGAGCCGGCTCGGCTGATGTATACGGCCTGATGGGACCGCCTATGGGAACTATCTGCGGACGGTACTCGACATAGTCCACTCCGTCTATAGCCCCGAACTGTTCTCCGGCACGGGTAAGACCGGTGTTCTCGTCAAAATACACATCATACCAAAGATGCAGGCCCGCCTCACGCGTACGCTTCTCGAACTTGCCGGCATAAGGGAAGGTTCTTTCTATCTTCCTGACACCAACCGTTGCGAAAGCATCGTCAACGGACTTCACTCCGGTAGTGACAAGCTGGCCATCCGCATCAGTCTGCAGATTCAGCTTCTCGGCCATCTCCTCTGTAAGCAACAGACGTACCATACCCTGCTCATAGGCGGATGATGGCACCTCACGCCCGTCCACAACGATTGTGTCGGCGCGACGGATACGGTCCTCGTCCATGCTGCAGGACGAGAAAGCCGCTGTCATCAGCGCGGCCGTAAGAATAACCGCTCCATGTTTGAACATTTCGTGCATTGTCGTTTTTTCTTTAATTTATTAGTGGTACAAAGTTAATTGCCCTGTGCACAGTACATGAACAGGGCCGTAATATCTTCCTTACTGTCATAATCGACAGGATGTTCCTTTGTATAAGCCTTTATATCCTTCTTTCTATCAGGAAACAGACGGACAAAAGACGACTGGCGGGCGGGATAGAACTTGTCTCCGTCCGTAAGGCAAAATCCCTCCGAAAGGTCATAGTCAACTACCGTCGTTACCGAAAAGCTCCTCGACGGGTCGAGTTCCATAAGACTCGCCGTCACCGCAGTGGATGTGGGCGGCGGCGCTATGCCTCCCGAAGGACTGTCGTCCCTGGTATCAAGTTCAAGACGCACCCTGTACACGAGTGAACGGGATCCGGCGGCCGCAAGCTGCCGTACATACTCGCCGTTGACCGGCACGCACACGGAGCCGTCTGCCAGAATTATCCGGTTGACCATAGCCGGGTTCCTCATCAGGAGGGTGTCTCCTTTCTCATCCACAAATCTGATCGAGTTGTCGACAAGGCAGATATTGATCTTGCCTTCGGACATCCCGCCGTCGTTGCGGTAGAGCACGGCCCCGGTGTACTCCGACAGAAGATATGCGACATCGGCAGGCAACTTGTCGAGAAGATTCTCCCTGGCCTGAACCGTCACGCTTCCCTTGCGCGCCTTCGCGGAAACAGGTGCGCAGACAATCAGAAGCATAAGGAACACAACTGTCAGCTGTCTCATAATGAATCTTTTTTAATAATAGTAAAAAGGAGCCGTCACTTACGGGCGGCTCCCTTGTTATGAATTGCAAAGTGTCAATCAACTCGGTTAGTTCGAACGGAGACCCGGATTGCCAGGATCAACAGCGAATCCGTAACCGCCTTGCTCATCTATCTGATGGTATATCTGGAGACCGTTCTCTACAATGAACTCGTCATCGCTCTTGAATGTGAGCTCAATGTCGTAGTCCATTGTCAAGTACCAACCTGCCTCATCAGCACCATCCTCCTCAGTCATGTATTTCATCGTGTAGAGCTGCCAGTCCCAATCCTGATTATCGTAGTAGTAACCCGTCTCTACCATCAGCTTGTTGATGCTTCGAGTAGCCTTGAACTGAGCCGGGTTGTTGTCTGTTATCACGCTCGGGAAGGAGACATTGTAAGCATTGGGATCGGTACCGGGAGCGGCTGCGATACGCATTGTCTGCTGGCCGTTGCCGTTGAAGTAGAAGGTACCAATCATGTTGTACTGCTCTACTGACCTGAAGATGCAGGTAGCCGTAGTCTGGCTGCCGAGATACTCGCCTTCGAGCTGAAGCTCCAGCACAAGGCTGTCTATAGCATCGTATTCAGGCAGACGCACCTCGAAACTCGAGCTGCCGAAAGTGGTGTCGGTATCCTCCTGCTCGTTCCAGGGGCCCACATAAAGACTCTTGCTGGTGAATATCACCGTGCTGTCCTCCACATAGTTGAAGGCATTGCCGTTGGTATAGGCTCCGCTGCAGCTGAGTATCTTAACATTGACCTGAGTCGCCTTGTCGCTCTTCTCGGTCTGGAAAACAGGTATATCAAAATACTGGTTCTCGATGGAGAAGACCTGAACGGCCTCAGCGAACTGCACTGGAGTATCTCCTGTAGCCGGCGTAAAGTCCGTCTTATTGCAGGATGCTAAAAGAGCCAGCGCGCCTATAGCGATAATTGAATATTTAATCTGTCTCATCTTGTATCATTTAACTATTAATAACCGGGATTCTGCTGAGGAGCCATATTGGGGTTGGAGTCGAGCTCGGTCTGAGGAATAGGCCATACGAAGCGGGGATCATTTGCAGGAGCGATCTGACCGGTAACAGAAGAATGGTTGTACATGATGTCATCGCTCTGTGCCGCGCCTCTCACTACGGGATCACCCCAGCGCTTGAGGTCCCACAGACGGAAGCCCTCGCCGATAAGCTCGCGCTGACGCTCGTTCTTGATCTGCTGCCTGAGCTCCTGGGAAGAATACGAGCCCTGGGTATAACCGGGGATACGCGCTTCCCTGAGGCTCTGAAGCATGTTTGAGGCTCCGGTGGTGTTGCCGCTCTCGAGATAAGCCTCAGCGAGGTTGAGATATACCTCAGCGATACGGAAAGGCTTGTTCTTGTGGAGATAAGCCGACTGGCTGCCTGTCATACCCTGAGGGTTGAGGTCAGGATTGCCGGGGAACTTGGTAAAGAGATAGATAGTATCCGAGCCTGCAGGTGTCACGGCCTCGCGCCTCGTAAAGAACTGAGCGTAACGGAGGTCAGCGGGATACTCCTGATAGAGCTGAACGACAGACAGAGAAGGAACATACATAGGCTGGTAATCGTTGTAGGACACCTGATATCCTATGTAGCCTGCGTCGTAGGATGTAGGCTGATTGTTGGAGTCGCTGCTGGCATCGAGCTGCATTATGCACTCCGAGCCGCTGTCGTTGACCCACATGCTCTGGAAATCGGCAGCGGTTGTAACCAGGGGATACTTGCTGATGAGGGGCTCCGAATAGGTGATGACATTGTCATAATCCTTCATCGCAAGATATACCCTTGCCCTGAAAGCACTCACGACATCAGAGGTAAGCCACATGCTGGCACGGCTCCCGGAGACTGTGATAAGTTCCTCCGCAAGATCGAGGTCGTCGTTGATCTTGCTGTATGTGTCAGCGAGATAACCTCTTGCGGGATAGGTATCCTTATCGGGTGTGGGATTGTAGACCTCAATATAAGGGACACCGAATGTATTGGCTGCGGTGTTCTCATCATAGACCTGGCAATACCTGTAAGCCAACTCGTAGTGGCAGTATGCCCTGAAGAAGTAAGCTTCTCCGAGATAGAGGTTCAGAAGGTCGATATCATCATCGGTGAAAGCCTCTGTGGGATTGTTGAGGACCTTCTCAATCTGCTCTATGAAGAAGTTACAGTTGGAGATTACTGTATAGCAGCTTGCCCACACGGACTCGCATGCTGACTCTGTCGAGTTGAACTCCCAACGGAAGATAGGACCGTAGTTGTTGCCGTATCCGGAGGTAGGCTGGAAGTAATCGCTCTGAATCTCTGCGTTGGTGACGAATCCTCCGGCAGCGATGCCGCGGAAGTTGACATAGAGTCCGCGACGGAGATTCTGCGCGTCCTGTATGGATGTCATCGCATTATCAGCGTCGATGGCTCCGGGCTGGCGGAGATCCATGGTGCAGCTGAAAGCCGCTGACATTACAGACAGTATTAAGACTGCTTTAAATATCTTTCTCATTGTTTTCTACATTAAAATGTTAATTCTACACCTATACTGAATTCCCTTGAGTTAGGATACTGTCCGAGAGTTACGTTGGTATCGACCTCAGGGTCAAATCCGCTGTACTGGGTAATGGTGAACAGGTTCCTGGCGATGGCGTATATCCTTGCACCGCCGATGAATCCGGTCTTCTTCATCCAATGGTCAGGGAAGCTGTAGGATACCTGCAGGTTCTTCAGACGGAGGAATGAAGCGTTCTCGATAAGACCGTCATCGTCGATCTGCCTTACAGACTCGATAGAAGGCACATCGGTCACCTGACCGGGGGTTGTCCAGATATCAAGCATGTCAGTGGTCATGTTGAAGAAGTCGAACTCGGTAGGATTGGTAAGGAACCAGCGGTCGTTGTTGATCAGGTAGTTGCCTGCAACCCAAGAGAAGTCGGCTCCGATATACAGACCCTTGTACTGGAAGTTGAGCTGGACACCGCCGGCCCAGGGAGCATATCTCTGCTTGCCGGTCATGACCATATCATCCTGAGAGTACACCTTGGTGATGTTGCCGTCCTTGTCATACCACATCTGCATACCGTCGTTGGGATCGACACCGGCCTGACGGACTGCATAATACTCACCCCATGCGTGGCCGACTTCCATACGCAGACCGGTACCGGCGAGGGTATAGTAGTCACGGCCGTCGAACAGCCTGGTCACCATGTTTTTGTTGTAGTTGAAGTTGGTCTTGATATTGAAGTAGATGTCGTTGGTCTGGATGATATCGAAGCTCAAGTCCACATCGACACCGCGGTTGTACATGTCACCGATGTTACCCCAACCTGAACCGTAACCGGTTGTGTAGGAATAAGGGATGGACATGAGCATGTCGCGGGTGTTCTTGTTATAGAACTCGACATTGACACCGAGGAAGTTCCACAGACGGGCGGTAAGACCGATGTTGGTGGTCTCCACTGTCTCCCATGTCAGGTCGGGATTGGAAGGAGTAGCGACTCCCCATGCGGCTCCGTCATAGACATTGGCATAAGCACCGACTGTCGCGAACGACATGTAGTTGCTGATACCGGAGTTACCTGTTGTACCGATGCTGGCCTTCAGACGGAGGTCATTGATCCATGACGCACCCTGCATCCAGCGTTCACGCTTGATATCCCACATGGCACCTACTGAGTAGAAGTTGGCGTACTTCTTGTTGGCACCGAAGAGAGACGAACCGTCGATACGCCATGAGGCATCGAGGTAGTACTTCTCGTTGTAGTTGTATGAAGCGCGTGCGAAGTATGAGTTGTAGTTCACCTCAGACTTGCCCCAACTCGGGATATCTGCCTGAAGACCGTAGCTCAGATAGGGCTGACGGATATCGGACTGACCGTTTGAAGAAGCACTGAACGACTCTGTATCCTCTATGATGGCCTCCTGACCGAGGAGGATAGAGAAGTTGTTTCTGTCGGCAACCGTGAAGTTGTACTCAGCGGTATTGGTAAAGGTCAGACGATAGTAACGGGAGAACGACTCGCCTGCAAAGGGAGTGTCGGTTCCGAAGGGCCAGGGATCAACAGGAAGAGCCTGCTGGGTGGTACGGCTGTCATATCCCTCTACGCTCTGCTGAGCCTTGAGAGTCAGACCCTTGATCGGAGTTATCTGCTGATATGTGCTGGCGTTGAGGCGCACAGTGGTGAAGAGTCTGGGCTGGATCTCAGCAAGATATCTGGGGTTGTATGTCTGGATTGCATCCCAGTAGTCGAGCTCGCCTGAAGCATAGTCGATATAGGGATTGCCGTTGTCATCGTAAAGTATTCCGTAGGGAGAGAGCCAAGGCGGAAGGTTGTTGGATGCATAGATGGCATTTCCGAAAGAGTTCTGGCCGTTGCTCTGATAAGGAGTGGTCACATACTCCTGATATGTCATACCGAGGTTCATACCCATCCTCAGCCAATTGTTGACCTGGGTATTGACATTTGTACGGATATTGTACCTTGTCATCTCGGATTCCAATGCGATACCTGTCTGGTCGAATACTCCGAGGGAGAAGTAGTAGTCAGTCTTGTCCGAAGCACCGGATACGGAAGCATCGAGGCTCCATACAGGCGCAGCCTCGTTGAAGAAACGCCTTGTCCAGTTGGTATTTACACCGAGAAGTCTCGAGTTCTCCTGATACTCTGACATCTGGAACTCATCGCCGTAAACCATCTCTTGGAACTGGAACCACTGGTCGGAGTTCATCAGGTCGAGTTTATGACGGGCCATCTGAGAGATACCGTACTGAGCCCTTACGGATACTACGGGCTTGTCGCCTCTCTGACCTTTCTTGGTGGTGATGTAGATCACACCGTTGGCAGCACGCGAACCGTAAATCGCTGTAGAGGAAGCATCCTTCATGACAACGATGTTCTCGATATCGTTGCTGTTCAAAGATGTGAACACTGATGCCGACACAGGCGATCCGTCGAGGATGAACAGAGGTGTCGTACTGGCGTTGATGGAGCTCACACCACGCAGACGCATGGTAACGGATGCGGAAGGCTCACCGGATGAGGAGAACACCTGCAGACCGGAAACCTGACCCTGAAGAGCGTCACCGGCGTTGGCCGTAGGCCTGTTGGCAATCACCTTCTTGTTGACGGTGGAAGCCGAACCTACCACTGAGGATATCTTCCTGGCGGAACCGTAGCCGACCACGATTACGTCATCGAGCATCTCAGCAGCCATCTCCAGCTGAACATCGATCTTGCTCCTGCCGTTGACAGGCACCTCAACAGTGGTGTAACCGATAAAGCTGACTTCCAGCACTCCGTCAGAAGGTACTGTGAGGGTGTAAGCACCCATCTCATCGGTCAAAGCCCATTGTGTAGCATCGCCCTTGAGCAGGACTGCCGCACCAGGGATACCTTCACCTGTTGAAGCATCAGTAACAGTACCTGTCACTGTAACATCCTGCGCGAAAGCCGTCGCAGTCATCACAAGCAGCAGACCTGTTAAAAATAGTCTGATTTTTTTCATGTAGATAATTTTTAAAGTTAATAACAAGTTAATCTTTGATCATTTTGTATTTAAACTGCAAATATTGAAAATTGTTTTCAAAACTACAACTTTTATTAAACTTTTGTTACAGCAGACTGAACGCCACATTAAGTCCGGCCGTAACAATGGAGACCATGCTCATCAGCTTGATAAGGATGTTGAGCGACGGTCCGGAAGTATCCTTGAAGGGATCCCCCACAGTGTCTCCTACAACCGTAGCCTTATGAGCCTCAGAGCCCTTGCCGCCGAGATTGCCCTCCTCTACATATTTCTTGGCATTGTCCCAGGCTCCGCCGGAATTGGCCATGAAGATGGCGAGTACGAAACCGGAGCCGAGGGAACCCACCAACAGGCCCACCGTTCCGGATACTCCGAATACGAGTCCGACCAGTATAGGCACGATGATGGCCAGCAGGGACGGAAAGAGCATCTCACGCTGCGCTCCCTTTGTCGAGATGGCCACACAGCGGGCATAGTCAGGTGTCGCCTGCCCGGTGAGGATACCCTTTATCTCACGGAACTGACGGCGCACCTCGGCAACCATCTTCTGGGCTGCACGGCCCACGGCATTCATCGTAAGACCGCAGAACAGGAACGACATCATGGCGCCTATGAACACACCTGCGAGCACCGACGGATTCATCAGGTTGATCTTGAAATATTCCATGAAGTCCGGTATCGTGGCGGAAGCCACCTCCACCGTCCGGCCACCTCCGAGATCCAAAGTGGCCTCTCCTATCCGGGCAAGGCCTATCTTTATCTCCTCGAGATACGAGGCCAGCAGTGCCAAGGCGGTAAGAGCGGCAGAACCTATGGCAAATCCCTTGCCCGTGGCAGCCGTCGTGTTTCCGAGAGCATCGAGAATATCGGTGCGCTGACGAACCTCGGGCTCCAGCTCGCTCATCTGGGCATTTCCGCCGGCGTTGTCCGCAATGGGTCCGTAGGCATCCGTCGCCAGCGTGATGCCGAGTGTCGACAGCATACCCACAGAGGCTATGCCTATGCCGTAGAGTCCGAGACTCAGGTTCTGCGCCGTGAGCATATTGGTCACATCAAAACCGATGGCGCACAGATAGGCTAATATGATGGCGGCCACTATGGTGATGACAGGCACGGCAGTGGATATCATACCGAGACCGACTCCGGAGATGATGACGGTGGCCGGCCCCGTGGACGAGCTCTCCGCCAATTTCTTGGTCGGCTTGTACGAATGCGATGTAAAATACTCCGTAGACTGGCCGATGATGATGCCTGCAAGCAGTCCGACTATCACCGAGCAGGCTATCCAGTACCAGCCGGGTATACCCAATATATATAAGATGCCGAATGTTGCCGCGGCTATGAGCACCGAAGACACATTGGTTCCGACGCTGAGTGAACGGAGCAGCTGCTTCATACCGGCGCCCTCCTTGGTCCTTACCAGATAGATACCTATAATCGACAGGATGATGCCGACAGCAGCTATGAGCATCGGCGCGAACACCGCCTTGAGCTGAAGCCCCGTGTCCGCGCTGGAATAGAACGCAGATGCACCGAGAGCCGCCGTAGCGAGTATCGAGCCGCAATACGACTCGTAGAGGTCGGCACCCATGCCGGCCACATCGCCTACATTGTCGCCCACATTGTCGGCGATGGTTGCCGGATTGCGCGGATCATCCTCCGGGATGCCGGCCTCGACCTTACCGACAAGGTCCGCGCCCACATCTGCAGCCTTGGTGTAGATACCTCCGCCTACGCGGGCGAAGAGAGCCTGGGTGGAGGCGCCCATGCCGAAGGTAAGCATCGTCGTAGTGATTACGACCAGCTTCTGCGGACCGTCAGCATCCTTCACGAAATAGTCGAGTATGAGATACCACACGGATATATCCAGAAGTCCGAGTCCTACTACAGTAAGTCCCATGACGGCACCGGAGCGGAAAGCCAGCTTGAGACCGGCGTTGAGCGAACGGCGGGCCGCGTTAGCAGTCCTTCCGGACGCGTAGGTAGCCGTCCTCATGCCTATATAGCCGGCAAGGCCGGAAAAGAAGCCTCCGGTAAGGAACGCAAAGGGTACCCACTCGTTCTGAACCCCGAAACCGTACGCGAGCACCGCGAAGAAAACGGCAAGGATGATGAACACGATGGTAACCACCTTGTACTGCTGCTTGAGATAAGCCATGGCGCCCTTGCGCACATATGCGGCTATCTCCTTCATGGTAGGAGTCCCCTCATCCTCCCGAAGCATCCTCCTGTAAAAGTAGAATGCGAAGCCCAGGGCTATCAGGGATGACAGCGGGACGAGATAGAATAACAAATCTACTGACATAAGTTGAGTTTTATTGATTATACACTGACTTTCTCAAAATCGTCGGGAGTGAGCGAGGAGTCTATACCGATGGCAAGTCCGCGCAGCACGGCCGTATCCCCTGTGGAGTAGAACTTCCTGGTGCCGCCGCCGAAGACCCTGCCGTCAAGCATGCGTACGGCCTGCCTCGCAACTGCCGGAGCCGGGTTGATGATTCTAACAGAAGGGCCGGCGCATCTGGCTATCTCCTCGCTGAGAAAAGGGAAATGCGTACATCCAAGCACGATGACATCTGCGCCCTGATCCGTCATCTCCCCGACATATTCCTTGATCAGGTCCTTCGGCACCACGCCGCGCTCCACAGCCTCCACGAGCCCCTTTCCCACTTTCTCTATGACCTTTATACCGGAGGCATACCTCATCACCGTATCCCTGTACAGGGTTCCCCTGAAGGTATTGGCCGTGGCAAGGACACCCACGACACCGGTATGCGAGATATTCACGGCCGGTTTGACAGCAGGCTCCATACCTATGAAAGGGATACTGTAAGCTGACCTCAGTTCAGCAATAGCGGCGGCAGTTGCCGTATTGCAGGCCACTACCACCGCTTCCACTCCTTTTTCAATCATAAAGCGCACCACCGTGTCCGCCCGCCGGGCCACATACTCGCGGGACTTGTCCCCGTACGGGCAATGAGCCGAATCCGCCACATAGACATAGTCCTGAGCCGGCATCAGAGCCACAAGCTCCTTCCATACCGAAAGACCGCCCACACCCGAGTCATAGACACCGATCATACGCCGTGTGCGATACTATTTAAGATATTTGTCCAGAAGAGGCGCAATCTCATCCTCAGCGACCCTGCGTCCTATAATCACGCCGTTACTGTCCACAAACACATTCTGAGGGATGAACTTGACATTGTACATGACGGCGGCCTCGTTGCTCCAGAAATTCAGGTCAGAGACATGAGGCCATGTGAGACCATCCGCCTCTATAGCCTGCTTCCACGCCTCGGGATCCCTGTCCAGAGACACTCCCAGCACTTCAAAGCCGAGGTCGTGATACTCATTGTATATCTCCACCAACTTGGGATTGAACTGACGGCAGGGACGGCACCAGCTTGCCCAGAAGTCCAGCATGGTAACCTTGTTGGCCTTGTACACTTCCGAGAATGTCACCGGATTGCCCTCGGTATCGTTCATCGTGAAATCCTTGCACACATTGCCCTCCTGCAGGCCCAGATCCTTCTGCAGAAGAGAGTCCACCTTGGCGAGTATCCTGTTGCCGTCAAACTCAGCCTTGTCCTTGAAGCGCTCCACGAGACTCAGAGCAGAATCCACAGGTATGGAAGCAAGCTCTGCCTCAAGGAAGTAGAGAGAGAAGTTGGACACAGGGTTCCTGGCTATGTACTCGTTCTTGATGGAGTCGCACTCATTCATGAATTTCTCGTACACCCTCATGGCCGAGTCACGCACCTCCTGTGCAAGCTGAGGCATCTGCGCCATGATACGGGCACGCTTGACATCGTATTTGTCCGCCAGGGCATTGACCTCGGCGTTGAGCTCGGAGAAGAGAGACTGAGCTGTACCGCCCTTAACTTCCGCATAAGCGAAGAGAGTATCCACACCCTCGACTGTATAGTCCTCGTTCTCGAGATAGATGGACACCATGCCGGGGAGTCCCTCTATCTTCAGCAGATACTGCTCCGGAGTCAGGACCTTTCCCGTAAAGGAGAACTGCCCGTCAACTATTACGGCCGTATCCCGGATAGGGAAATTGCCGTCGCGGTTGAACAGGTACACGAGCCCGCTGTCGACAGCCTCGCTGTCTCCCGTGACGGTGCCCTTGATCGAATACTGTCTGTTGCAGACACATGCAGCTGCAAGCAGCACAGCCGCACCTAAAAAGAATAACTTTTTCATACTATTGTTCATCTAAAAACCATTCCTTATACTGAATATAGCCGAGTGCGTTCCCGTGTACCGCCCCGGTAATCTCCGGACTGCCGTCCTGAATATTGACCCGGTTTCCTATCCTTATCGGGTTCACATCCCCCCAAAGAACGGCTCCGTACCAGACACTGCAATCATCACCTATCTCCACATCTCCGATAATCGCTGCATTTTCAGCGATAAAACAGTTCCGTCCTATCTTCGGCGTGATTCCGTTCAAAGGTCTTATAATAGCCATCTCCTTTCTGTTTCACAAACAACTTACAAATATAGAAAAATAATAAACATCTCTGCACATAAAAAAAGGCCGCATCCTTATCGGATACGGCCTCCTAATCGTAGCAATTCGCCTGTTATGACGCGCCGGAATTAGATAATTCCCTGCTCGAGCATAGCCTGAGCCACCTTCATGAAGCCGGCGATGTTGGCACCCTTGACATAGTCAACATGACCGTCAGGCTGTGTACCGAACTTAACGCAAGCCTCGTGGATGCTCTGCATGATGAAGTGCAGCTTCTCATCAACCTCCTTGGCAGACCAGCTGATGTGTGTAGCGTTCTGGGTCATCTCGAGACCTGATGTAGCCACACCGCCGGCGTTGACTGCCTTACCGGGAGCGAAGAGGATACCGTTGCTCTGGAACTCGTGGATAGCCTCAGGGGTGCAACCCATGTTGGATACCTCGCAGCAGCACCATGTACCGTTCTTGATAAGCTCCTTGGCATCGTCACCGTTCAGCTCGTTCTGGAATGCGCAGGGCAGTGCGATGTCGCACTTAACGCTCCATGCCTTCTTGCCGGCTGTGAACTTGGTAGCCTGAGGGAACTTGTCGTTCATATCCTGAACCTTGTTCCTGTTGGAAGCACGCATAACGAGCATGTAGTCGATCATCTCGTCGGTGATACCGCCGGGGATCTCGCAGACTCCGTCAGGACCGGAGATAGCGACAACCTTTGCGCCGAGCTCCTTAGCCTTTGTAGCGGCACCCCATGCTACGTTACCGAAGCCGGAGAGAGCGACTGTCTTGTCCTTGATGTCCTTGCCTGCGTGATGCAGAAGGTGCTGTGTGAAGTAGAGTGCGCCGAAACCGGTAGCCTCAGGACGGAGGATAGAACCACCCCATGTACCGCCTTTTCCGGTGAGGACACCTGTATTGTATTCACGGGCCAGCTTCTTGTACATTCCATAGAGGAAGCCGATCTCACGTCCGCCGACTCCTACGTCACCTGCAGGGATATCGGTGTCGGGACCGATGCATTTCCAGAGCTCGAGCATGAAGGCCTGGCAGAATCTCATGATCTCTGCGTCAGACTTGCCGACGGGGTCGAAGTCAGAACCACCCTTTGCACCGCCCATAGGCAGAGTTGTAAGGGCATTCTTGAATGTCTGCTCGAAACCGAGGAACTTAAGCATGGAAGGAGTAACTGCCTTGTGGAAGCGGAGACCTCCCTTGTAAGGGCCGATAGCGGAGTTGAACTGAACCCTGTAACCGGTGTTGGTCTGAACCTCTCCCTTGTCGTCAACCCAGGTAACCCTGAATGTGAAGATACGGTCAGGCTCTACGATTCTCTCTACGATCTTAGCCTTCTCGAACTCGGGATGCTGGTTGTAAACTTCCTCAATAGACTCGAGCACCTCGCGTACTGCCTGGAGGTACTCTTTCTCGTTGCCATACTTAGCCTCAAGTTTGGCCATGATTTCAGAAACTTTCATCTTTTTGTGTTTTAGTTATGTTGTTAAACAATATTCAATACATTCAAGTTACTTGACCTCCCATGTGGAACCGCTGTGCAGCAGCTCGTCCATGTTGTGGATAGTGGACTTGGCCTTTACCTCCTCCAGCTGGTCACGGACATTGTCATCGTATGTCTTGTCGGGAACATCCCTGATGACTCCGAGAGCCACCGGATAATCGGGCCATTTCATATCAATGAGCATGCTGTGCATACCCATGTCCTGAGTATGCGCGTCATGCACCAGGATATCGTCCTCGGTGAAGCCGCCCTCACCGATGGTCACCACCTTGAGCTTCTTGTTCTCGAGGATAAGACCCTTGTCTCTGTTCTTACCGAAAATCATACGCTCACCATGTCTGAGAACTATCGTGCGGTCCTCCTTCACTTCCTTGTCGGATATCTCGCGGTGGGATCCGTCATTGTAAATCACACAGTTGACGAGCATCTCCGTCACCGAGCATCCGTCGTGCCTGGCCGACGCCACGAAAATCTCCTGATTCAGCTTCAGCTCCGCGTCTATGCTGCGTGCAAAGAATGTGCCGCGTGCGCCCATGACGACAGCTCCTGGATTGAAAGGATGCTCCACGGTGCCGTAGGGCGATGTCTTGGTTATTTTGCCCAAAGGGGAGGTCGGAGAATACTGCCCTTTTGTCAGTCCGTAAATACGGTTGTTGAAAAGGACGATATTGATGTCGATATTGCGCCTGATAGCGTGTATGAAGTGGTTACCGCCGATAGCGAGGGCATCGCCGTCACCTGTCGCCTGCCAAATAGACAGAGTCGGGTTGGCCACTTTCATACCTGTCGATATGGCAGTAGCGCGTCCGTGGATACCGTGGAATCCGTATGTGTTCATATAGTAGGGCAGACGCGAGGAGCAGCCGATACCGGTACGAACACGAAGCGTTCCATCGAATAACCGAGATCCTCGGCTACCTGAGGAAGGGGCCTCTGAAGAGAAGCCAGCACTGAGTGGTCACCGCATCCGGGACACCATCTGACTTCCTGATTGCTTTTGAAATCCTGTGCTGTATATTTCATGATCTGTCCTCCTATAATAATTTGTTGACTGCATCCACGACATCCTTCACGATGAAAGGCTGTCCCTGCACCTTGTTCAGCTGATAGTAATTGAATTTCTGATGTTTGGCTCTCAGGTAGTTGGCAAACTGACCGGAATTGAGCTCGCAGACTATGATCTTCTTGAACTTGGAGAATACCTCCTCCGTATTGAGAGGGAGGGGATTGATATAGTCAAAATGAGCGAGGGACACGCTCTTTCCCTGCTTGTGGAACTCCTTGACGGCAGTATACAGATGTCCGAAAGTTCCGCCCCATCCGACGATGAGCACTTCTCCGCTCTCCTCGCCGACCACTTTCAACGGCGGTATGTCACGGGCCACCAATGCGACTTTCTTGGCCCTCGTGTCCACCATCATCTGATGGTTCTGAGCATCGGACGATATGACTCCGGCCGGATTCTTCTCCAGGCCTCCTACCCTGTGCTCCAGGCCGGGGATGCCGGGACGGGCCCATCTGCGGACGAGTGTCTCGGGGTCTCTCTCAAAAGGAGCGAACTTGCCGCCGCACTCGGAAGCATCGTTTATAAAAGGCGGATGAATCTCCGGAAGATCCTTCATGGAAGGTATCCTCCAGGGCTCCGAACCGTTGCCGAGGAATCCCTCTGAAAGCAGGATGACGGGCATCATGTGCTCCATGGCAAACTTACCTGCGTAGAATGCTTTCTCGAAGCAGTCCGAAGGAGAGTGAGCTGCCATCACCATTATAGGGCACTCGCCGTTACGGCCATAAAGAGCCTGATTGAGGTCTGTCTGCTCGGTCTTGGTAGGAATACCTGTAGACGGGCCGCTGCGCTGCACATCCACGATGACCAGAGGAAGCTCGGTGATCATGGCCAGACCGAGGGCCTCTGACTTCAGGGAGAGACCGGGACCGGATGTCGTGGTCACGGCGAAGTTGCCTGCGTATGCGGCACCTATGGCCGTACAGATGCCGGCAATCTCATCCTCGCACTGAAGGGTCTTGGCCTTCAGTTCCTTATGAATAGCCAGCTCCTCAAGAATGGCTGTAGCGGGGGTGATGGGATAAGAGCCGCAGAAAAGAGGCACGCCAGACTTCTCAGAAGCGGCGAGAAGGCCCCATGCGGTGGCCTGATTACCGTTGATGTTACGATAAGTGCCTTTTTCCTGCTTGGCGGGCTGCACATAATAGGTATTGGCTATTGCGTGTATGTTGGAGGCGTAGTTGAATCCGTCCTTGAGCACTTTCTTGTTGGTGTCGATCAGGGCAGGTTTCTTCCTGAACTTCTTCTCAAGGTATGCGAAGGTATGGTCAAGCTCCTTGTTGAACATGAAGAAGCACATACCGAGGGTGAACATGTTCTTGCACCTTACGATGGACTTCGTGTCCAGACCGCTGTCCTTGAGACTCTCCTTGGTGAGGGTCGTTATGGGAGACACGATGATGTTACGGTCTCCTATACCGAGTTCCTCAATAGGATTCATGGTCTTGAAACCGGCTTTCTGGATGCCTTTCTCATCGAAGGCATCCTCATCGAGAATGATTGTTGCGGTCGGTTTGGCCCACTTGGCGTTGGCCATCAACGCAGCCGGGTTCATGGCGACGAGTACATCGCAGAAGTCACCGGGCGTGTTGATCTCTATGGAGCCTATGTGAACCTGAAAACCGGAGACTCCGGACACCGTCCCCTGAGGGGCGCGGATCTCGGCCGGATAATCCGGGAATGTAGAGATCTCGTTACCGAAAAGAGCTGATGAGTCAGCGAACAGTGTGCCTGTCAACTGCATACCGTCACCTGAATCACCGGCGAAGCGGATCACGACATCGTCTATATCAATAACTTTGTGTTGCATTGTGTTTGTTATATTGTTAACTGGTTGAGTCTGTTACATCTGAGGCTGTGCCTGAGGAAGAGTCTTGTCGAGAGGTATGCCGAGCTCGGTCTTCACATCCACGGTCAGGTCCATGCTCTGGGCAGTGTCGGCATAGATAACCGCCCCGGAGGAGATGTCGAACACATATATCAGCCCCTTGAGCTTGCCTATCTTCTCAACGGCAGCATTGGCCTTCTGCACTATGGGAGCCATAAGCTGCTGCTGCAAGTTGTTCATGTCAATATTGGCATTCTGCTCATACTGTACAAGACGGTTCTGGAGATCCGAAAGCTCCTGCTCCTTGGCTGCGAGGACGGAGGGAGTCCAGTTGGCACCCATCTGCTGGTATGTACGGTACTTGGTGTCAAATTCCTCTTTCATGGCATTGAAAGTAGCCTGCATGTCCATGCTGAACTTCTCCATCTCAACACGGGCTGAGTCAGTCTCGTCCATGAGGTATATCACTTCCTGCATATTGATGTGCCCGAACTTGACATTCTGAGCCGATGCCACGAAGGCCGCCATAAAGACGCCCGCCGCCAATACAATAATTCTTTTCATTTCGATTTAAATTTAATTGCGCAAATTTAATAAAAATTTCTCAGTTAGAACTGCTGACCGATTACGAAATGGAAGTTTGATCCTCCTCGATCCTTGCCGAGAACAGGATCGAAGCCCCAGCCCCAGTCCACACCGAGCAGTCCGATCATCGGAAGCATGATCCTGACGCCCACTCCGGCGGAACGCTTGATCTGGAAAGGATTGAAATCGGTGATGTTCTCCCAGCAGTTGCCGCCCTCGAGGAAGGCCAGCACATAGATGGTGGACTGCGGCTGGAGAATTACCGGATACCTGAGCTCGATGGTGAACTTGTCATAGACATGGCCCACATAGATGCCGTCATCATTGACAGGAGTCAGGGAATAATTGGAGTAACCTCTGAGAGATATGATCTCCGAGCCGTAGGTATTGTATCCCGACATTCCGTCACCGCCGACCTGATAGCCCTCGAAAGGCGAATAGCCGAGATTGCGGTTATAGTATCCGAGGTATCCGAACTGCGCCCGGGTCATAAGCACCAGATCATCGAACAGCTTGACATACAAGGCCCCCTTGAATGTCCATTTATGATATTCGACCCATCTGTACCGCTGCTGGTCCGTCATACCGGCATAGTCGGTGTTCTTGTCGCGGAAAAGCGAATACGGCGGAGTAAGCTGCAGCGACACCAGGAAATCCGAGCCCTCGCGCGGATACACGGCCTGGTCAGTAGAGTTTCTCGCAAGAGTGATCTTGTAGCTTATGTTGTTGGAGCGTCCGGTGTCGAACAGGAAGTTGTACCTCCAGTTGTGGAGGTTGTAGGCCTGCCAGCTCAGCTCGTGATACAGGACGAAATAGTTGTCAGGCCATTTCAGACGGCTTCCGAGAGAGGCCGCGATACCATACACTTCATAATATTCGTCCGTATTCTGATAGAAATAATATGAATTGGTCTGGCGGGTATAGTAACCGGCAAGGTTGAACGAAGTGGGCTTCTTGCCGAAAAGCCACGGTTCCATGAAGTTGACTGAGGCTGCGGTATAATAGGTACCGTTGGTCTGGAAACGGATGGAGAGCGTCTGGGCGTCACCCAGAGGCACAGGCCGCCATGCTCCCTTCTTGAACATCCTCTTGACAGAGAAATTATTGAAGCTGACGCCCACAGTACCGACAAAGGAGTATCCGCCCCATCCTCCGGAAAGCTCGAACTGGGAGTTGGGCTTCTCGGCCACATTGTAGGTGATGTCCACCGTATTGTTGATCTGATTGGGTATCACGGAGTAACCGCGGGTATGGTCCAGGGCCTGCTCGGGGTCGAAGTTGCCCATCGAGGCTATCTCCCTGAGCGAGCGCTCAAGCATGGACTGGCTGTACAGATAGCCCGGCTTGGTGAATATCTGACGGCGTACCACCTTCTCATTGGTGATTGTGTTGCCGCTGATTATTATCTTATTGAATGTAGCCGGCTTTCCCTCCACCATCCTCAGCTCGACATCCACCGAATCACCTACGATATTGGTCTCCACGGGCACGAGGTTGAAGAATATGTAACCCTGGTCCGCATAGAGAGTGTGCACATCCATGAATTCCTTCTTGGGATCTCCGAACAGCCTCTTCTGCAGATTGACCACATCATAGACATCACCCTTCTTTATCATCAGGATTTTGTTCAGCTGCTCCGCCGTGTACAGCGAGTTGCCTGTCCATGTTATATTGCGGAAATAGTAGCGCTTGCCCTCGTCTATGACGAACTTTATACCCAGCCGGTCCGGTTCCACATAGTATATCGAGTCCTTCACTATCCTGGCGTCCCTGAAACCGGCCTCGTTGAACACGCTTATCATAGACTGCTTGTCCGTCTCGTATTCTTTTTCGTTGAATTTCTTGGTCTTGAATATGTTGCGGATACGCATATCGCGGGTCTTGGCCATCGAGCCCACGAGCTTACCCTCCGGCACATGGTCATTGCCCTCGAAAGTTATGGTCTTTATCTTCACCTTGGACTTGCGGTCAACCACGAATGTGACCCTTACCGCATTGCTCACCATGGTATCCCGCACCTGCACCACATCTACCTCAGCATTGAGGAACCCTTTCTCTTTATAGTAGTTCGTTATGATTCCGACCGAAGAGCGGAGCACATAGTCTGAAAGCGGCACGCCCCTGCGGAGATTGAGCCTGTCCTGCAACTCCGACTGTTCTGAATTCTTGACTCCCTGGAAGTTCCATCTGGAAACCCTCGGCCTCTCCTGCAGATGCAGGGCCAGATACACCGTATCGCCCGTAGCCGACAGCGAGTCTATGTTGAGCGACACATCGGAAAAATGCTTCTGCGCCCATATACGCTTTACGACACCGGCCGTC
The DNA here is from genome assembly GCA_019116965.1 of Candidatus Coprenecus pullistercoris. GTDB lineage: Bacteria > Bacteroidota > Bacteroidia > Bacteroidales > UBA932 > Coprenecus > Coprenecus pullistercoris. The sequence goes on along the minus strand of DXAT01000037.1, from coordinate 34,200 downwards.
TGGTCACCGGGAATCTCTATGGAGGAGCCCACCTTCAGACCTGTAAGGGCTATTATCTGCTGCTCCCCGAGATATTTCACACCTTCTACGCGGATACCTCCGAGGACATACTCCTTGGGATGCAGATAGTCCACCTCGACCCCGGATGTCTGGGCATACGCTCCACACAACGACAGACCCAGCACTATAGCCGGAAGAAGCAAGCGTCCGATACGCATCATTCAGAGAGTTTCGTTTCAACATTTATCTGGTCTCCCGTCTTTCCGAACCTCCGTTGACGGGATGCAAACTCCTCAAGAGCCTGACGGAACTCCGATTTGCGAAAATCGGGCCAAAGCACCGGAGTAAAATAAAATTCGGTATAAGCACACTGCCAGAGCATGAAATTGCTTATCCGCTGCTCACCGCTGGTCCGGATCAGAAGGTCGGGGTCGGGGATTCCGGCCGTGGCAAGATACTCCCCGAAATGTCCCTCGGGCGCTCCTGCCGCGGCAAACCTGGCCGCAGCCTGCTCGATATCCCATTTCCCGCTGTAGCTGAGGAATACTATAAGGGTAAGTCCTGTATTTACCGAGGTCACCCTCACGGCTTCGTCTATATCGTGATTGAGCTCGTCGGACAGGCGGCTGCGGTTGCCCACCACCCTGAACCTGATGTTGTTCTTCATGAATGTAGGTCGCTCGTTGAGAATCGACAGCGCCATAAGACGCATCAGCTCGGAGACCTCGGCTTCAGGCCTGTTCCAGTTCTCCTCGGAGAAAGCAAAGAAACTCAGATACTTTATACCTGCCTCCACAGCATATTCCGAGCAGGCCCGCACACTTTCGGTCCCCTCGTGATGGCCGAACACACGCTCCTTTCCGCGCATCTTCGCCCAGCGTCCGTTGCCGTCCATTATTATGGCCACATGTTCCGGTATCATATCAAAACTATATCAATTTTATATCTCTGCCATACACAGCCCTGTCGTTCCTGCGGTCTTCTCCCCAAAGCAGCTTCTCGTTGAGAGCCTCGAAAAAACCGTTGCGGCCGAAAGTGACGCACTTGAGCGGGAACGGAGCCTTGCTCACCCTCACCGTCCAGCCACCGAGCATGTCCGCAGAACGGTTGTCCGCCGACAGCACCGTCCTGCGTCCGGCCGACTTTATGGTCACATCCACCACCGAAGTATCCGGAACGATGAGGGGACGGACATTGAGGTTGTGCGGAGACATGGGCGTAATGATGAACACCGATGACCCGGGTACCACCACGGGACCGCCCACACTCAGCGAATAGGCCGTAGAGCCTGTGGGTGTGGCTATCAGCAGACCGTCCGCCCAATATGTAGGAATGCGCATGCCGTCTATGGCCACCTCTATGCCTATCATATTGGGTCCCACGCGCTGCATGGATATCTCATTGAGGGCATATGGGTAAAAATCCTCGGGAAGCCCCTCATACGACATCCTCAGCAAGCTCCTGCTCTCCACCGAATAGTCTCCGGCCACAATCCTGTCCACAAGCGAGCATCCGGCATCCGGACTGCCGGCCGAAGTAAGGAAGCCCAGACGCCCGAAGTTGACTCCGGCCACCGGGATTTCCCTGTCCTTGACCATTGTCAGAGAGCTCAGGAATGTCCCGTCCCCGCCGAGAGACAAAAACACATCCACATCCTCCGGAAGATCGCAGCCGCTGGAAAATCTTCCGCACGGCAGCTCCGTGAGCCCGGCCGCCTGCAGTGCCTCCACGAGATCCACGAACAACGACAGCCGCACACCTTTATTAATAAGGTGTCCGACAAGCGCCGCCATCCGCTTTCCCGCATCCGGTCCGATATTGCGTCCGTAAAGGGCGAAATGCATTTCTTGAATTTTTCGGTTATAATCTGCAAATATTGTGATTTTATTTTGATTAATGCCTTATTTTTGCAAAAAATCAAAAACCATGACCCGTTTGAGCGTAAACATAAACAAATTCGCCACTCTCCGCAATGCCCGCGGAGGCAATATGCCCGATGTGATCAAAGCCGCACTTGACTGCGAAAGGTTCGGGGCCCAGGGCATCACTGTTCACCCCAGACCTGACGAAAGGCATATCCGCTACAGCGATGTGCGTTCCCTCAAGCCGGTGCTCTCGACCGAATTCAACATCGAGGGCAACCCCATACCTTCCTTCACCGACTTGGTGCTGGAGATCCGGCCTGCCCAGGTGACACTCGTACCGGACGCGGAGAATGTACTCACCTCCAACGCCGGCTGGGACACCATCCGCAACAAGGGCTTCCTTAAGGACATCTGCAGCCGGTTCAAGAAAGCCGGCATCCGCACATCCATATTCATAGACCCCGATCCGGAGATGATCAGGCACGCCTCCGACACAGGGTGCGACAGAGTCGAGCTCTACACCGAGGCATACGCATCCGCATACAGCCGGAATAAGGAAAGGGCCATAGAAAAATATGTGAAAGCCGCCGAAACGGCAGCCGGATGCGGTCTTGGCCTCAACGCCGGCCATGACCTCAACCTCGACAACCTGCGTTACTTCATACACACCATTCCGTATATAGACGAGGTGTCCATCGGGCACGCGCTTATCTGCGATGCCCTCTACTACGGCCTTGAGAATACAGTCTCCATGTACCTCAGGGAAATCCGGCTGGCACTCAGTTGACACATAAGGTTTTTTTGTTATTTTTGTATTTTGAATCGTTCAAAACAACAGATATCAGGCATGAAAAATTTAAATCTTACTCTCAACATCATTCTTCTGCTGGCAGTAGCCGCGCTCTATTTCCTGCACTTCAACGGTAAGGACAAGGCCGAAAGCGGCATGACCGAAGAAAGCACCGGTGCCGTTGCCGCAAAGGGCGACATCGTCTATATCAACTTAGACTCACTGGTCAACGGATACGACATGTTCAACGACCTGAACACCGAGCTCCAGAGCAAGGCCTCCGCGATAGAGAACGATGTCAACAAGCAGACACGCGCTTTGGAGAACGATATAAAGGGCTATCAGGAGAAGATGCAGAAAGGTCTTCTGACCATGTCCCAGGCACAGAGCACAGAGCAGGAACTTGCCCTGCGCGACCAGGAACTGAGGCAGCTCATCAACCAGAAGCAGATGGAGATGGCTGACGAGACCAATGTCATGTACAACAGAGTCATGGACGCCATAAACACATATGTCGGCAAATACAACAAGGACAAGCAGTTTTCATTGATTCTGACCACAAACGGCACCACCAACACTGTCCTCAACGGAGACTCCTCCCTCAACATCACGGACGAGATACTCAAAGGCCTCAACGAGGAATACATAAAGAACAGAAACAAGAACTGACACCTTGAAAGCCGCGATCCTATCCTGCTTTCCCCCTTTCAGGGGCGGAATATCCCAGTTCAACACCTCGCTGTACGAGGAGCTGTCCGGGATATGCACGGTACGGGCGTATAATTTCAAAAGACAGTATCCGGAATTCCTCTTTCCGGGAAAGACACAGTATATTGAAGACAGCTGCCGGCCTCCGTTCGAGGCCGTCGCTGTACTCGACACAGCCAATCCACTGTCGTACATCAGGACAGCCCGTATCATCTCCGCGTGGGAGCCGGATCTGCTGCTGATGCGGTACTGGATGCCGTATTTCGCTCCCTCACAGGGATATGTGGCAAGACACATGCCCAGAAACTGCAAGGTAATATCGATTCTGGACAATGTCATCCCGCACGAGAGACACTTCTTTGACCGTCCGCTGACCTCATATTACCTCAAAGGACATGACGGATTCGTAGTCCTGTGCAACGCGGTAAGGGATGACCTGATGAGCATCATGCCTGACGCCAGGTACATCGTGTCTCCTCACCCTGTCTACTCCAATTTCGGAGAGGCGGTGCCGAGACTCCGAGCCGCACAGTCCGTCGGCGTCGACCCGTCCATGAAGACCCTGCTGTTCTTCGGACTGATCCGTGAGTACAAAGGACTGGACATCCTTCTGGAGGCGTTCGCCATGCTTGACGACTCCTACCAGCTGATCATTGCGGGAGAGCCTTACGGCTCATTTGAACGCTATCGGAGACTTATCGACACCAATCCGAACCGCAGCCGCATACATCTGTTCGACAGGTTCATAAGCGACAGCGAGGTAGCCGATTTCTTCTGTGCGTCCGACTTGTGCGTACTGCCTTACCGCTCCGCTACCCAAAGCGGCATCAGCTCGATAGCCTATCACTTCGAATTGCCCATGATCACCACGGCAGTCGGCGGTCTCAGGGAGATGATCGGAGAAAGAGGCACGGGACTTGTTACGGACAGTATAAGCCCCGAAGCCGTCAAAGAGGCTGTCATACGATATTTCTCCGACGGGAGCATACGCAGCGGCTGTATGGAAGCCATCAGGCGAGAGAAAGACCGCCTCTCCTGGAAGCGGTTCTGTACCAATTTGATAGATTTTTACAACACCTTATAAAACATATTGTCATGAATGCCATTACCCACACAGACTACAACTTCAGACATCAGACCGCCAAATACGAGGGGAAAGTCCGCGATGTCTACACCATAGACGACAAATTCATAGCGATGATCGCCACTGACCGCATATCGGCCTTTGATGTGATCCTGCCCAAAGGCATACCCTACAAAGGTCAGGTGCTCAACCAGATAGCATCCATGTTCCTGGACGCCACTTCCGACATCGTACAGAACTGGAAGATATCGTCTCCGGACCCCATGGTCACAGTCGGCTACAAATGCCAGGGGCTGCCCATAGAGATGATCGTCAGAGGCTACCTCACCGGCAGTTCATGGAGGGCCTACAAGAACGGCGCCCGTGAGATATGCGGAGTACGCATCCCCGACGGCATGCGCGAGCACCAGAAGTTCGAGAGCCCCATCATCACACCTACCACAAAAGCCGAGATAGGCACTCATGACGAGGATATCTCCAGAGAGGAGATCATCCGCCGTGGACTGGTATCGGCCGAGGATTATGCCAAACTTGAAGACTATGCCCTCAGACTTTTCCAAAGGGGTACCGAGATGGCCGCTCAGAGAGGTCTGATACTTGTGGACACCAAATATGAATTCGGGAAAAGAGACGGGGAGATATACCTCATAGACGAGATACATACTCCCGATTCTTCCAGATACTTCTACGCTGACGGCTACGAAGAGCGCTTCGCCAAAGGTGAGGCGCAGAGACAGCTCTCCAAGGAGTTTGTCCGCGAATGGCTCATGGAAAACGGATTCAGCGGACAGCCCGGACAGAAAGTCCCGGAGATGACCGATGAGCGCATCCGCATCATATCGGAAAGATACATCGAGCTCTACGAGCATATCACAGGCAGGAAATTCGAGCCGGCAGAATACGGTGATGATCCCTACAGACGCATCGAGGACAACATCAACAATACTCTCGCCCGACTCGTATGAAAAGACTGCTGACAGCTCTGCTCTGCCTTTCCCTGCTCCTGCCGTACTCCGGTGCCGCACTCGCCCAGGAATTTGTCCCCACTCCGGTGGAGATATCCTCCGAAAAAGTCAATCTCAAAGGCGAGCTCCATTATGTGCACAAGGTCCTGCAGGGACAGACCCTGTACTCCATATCCAAAGCCTATGGGGTGACGGCTGACAGGATTGAGAAAGCCAATCCGTCTCTCAGCGAGGGGCTGAAAGCGGGAATGCTCATCTATATCCCCGCATCCCCGGAGCAGCAGGAACCGTCAGAATCCGTCCCCAGTACGGACAAAAGTTCCGCTACCGGTAAAAAATACCGGAAATACAAAATGAAATGGTATGAGACGCTGGACGATGTGGCCGTAAGGTTCAATACCAGCATCGAGGCCATCATCTCACTGAATGATATCGATACGACTTCCAAAAAGCGTATCCGCAGCGTCTACATCCCCGATGAAGGATACAGAGTCTCCGGAAACGCGGCCGACACTTCTGCCCTGAGATTCCCGGCCGCGGACACATCCGCCGCAGAAAATTCGCCTGCAGTGGTGGCTGACACCGTCCGGGCCGGACTTTATGACAAAGGTCCATACATCATATCCGTAGTGCTGCCGTTCAATGTCAGCGTACAGACAGACGGGATGAATGCATACGCAGCTGACTTCTACGCCGGCGTACTCACTGCTGCGGCAGACCTGAAAGAGCAGGGGAAGTTTGATCGCTTCATCATCAACACTGTGGATATCAACGATTACGGAAGTGCATGGGAGATGCTCTCTGATGGTGTTTTGGACGGCAGTGAACTGATTATAGGCCCTGTCTCCGAAAGAGACATGCAACCGGTGGCGGCATACGCGAAGCGCAAAGGAATACCGGTCGTATCTCCTCTGGACCAGAACACAGCCATACTCGCAGAAGACAATCCCTGTTTCTATTTCTTCCCTCCCCTGTCCTCCACTGCGACCGGGCACCAGTTAGACGGAATCGCGGCACGGTACAATGCCGATACGACAGCCTCTGTGCTAGTGATTTTCGAAGACGGATACGGAGAGTCCCAGGCCATGGCGGAGACCGTCAACGGCCTTGAGAGCAGAGGCATTCCCTACAGTACCTTCAGCTACAAATTCCTCGAGGGACGCGGCGCAGACATGGCCATGCGCAAGCATCTTGACAGCAAAGGACCCAACATAGTGCTCCTGCCCTCGATGAACGAGGCTTTCGTGACAGACGCACTCCGCAACCTTAACCTCATAAAGAGTTCCGGACGCTATAGAATCGAAGTATTCGGGCAGGGCAAGTGGAAAGGCTTCGACACGATGGAGACCAACTACCTGCATGCACTCGGACTGAGGATGTCCCTGTCATACCACATAGACTACAACCGCCCTGAAGTCATGGATTTCATCCATCGGTATGCAGCTGCGTTCAACACCGAGCCCACATCATTCTCCTATCAGGGATACGACATCCTGACCTTTTTCGTTGAAGCCATGAACGCCTACGGCAGGAGCTACCCGTCATCCATAATAAATGAGAGGAAAAGCCTCCTCCAGTCGGATGTACTCTTCCTCCCTTATGCTCCCGGCTCGGGCTTCTACAACGGAGCTTTCCGGGATATATGTTTCACTGAGGACTGGAACATCATCCAAGAATAGTCCTGCAGCGGCTATTGAACTCCTCTATCCACTTCCTCTCCTGTGAATCGAGCATATCGTAATTCACGGGAGAGAGGTCTATGGGAAGAACCGTAAGAGTCTCGAATCCGTAGAACTCCCCATCACGACGCACAACAGTGATGACATTCTCGTGCCTGATGCCGTATTCTCCCTCGATATACGCCGCCGGCTCGTTGGACATCACCATACCTTCCTGCAGCGGCACCCTGTTCTCCTCCATGCGGATGCTCTGAGGTCCCTCATGCACGCAAAGATTGTGGCCTATACCGTGACTCGTACCGTGAAGATACATCCTTCCGGCCTTCATGACCGGACCCCGTGCCAGAATATCCAGCAGACAGCCCCTCATTCCCTTATAGAATACAGCCATGCTCAGATCTATCATTCCTTTCAGAACCGCCGTATAGTCATCCTTCTGTCTCTGAGTCAACGGTCCGAGAGGTATAGTCCTGGTAGTGTCCGTAGTGCCGTAAGTGTACTGCCCGCCGGTATCGATAAGAAGAAATCCCTCCGGACGGATGACGGCACTTCCCTGTGCCGGCGGCATATAGTGGGGTAGGGCTGCATTGGCTCCGAAAGCGACTATTGCCGGAAAACTCTCTCCGAGATAGTCAGGACACTCGCTGCGGCACTCTATCAGCTTCATCGCCACATCATGCTCGGTAATGCCGCTGCCGGCATTGGCCCTGACCCAGTCTATCACCTTGGCCATGGCCTTGGCATCCTCGACGAACGCACGGCGGAACCCTTCGAGCTCAACACTGTTCTTGACTGCCTTCATGGAGGCCAGTGTTCCTCCGGCGACCGGATCAGGCTCATAAGGACGGAACGGAGCATGCTGGTGAATATTGTCCATGGCCGCGAAGAAATACCTTGCAGTTATCTTTCCGGAAGAGAATATCCTCACGCATGTCTTAGGCAATGCCTTCAGAAACCGTCCGAACTCCTCATAATCCCTCAGCACCACGCCCTGACCGAGAAGAGAGGACATCGCCTCGCGGCTAAGCATCTCCTGACGCAGGAAAAGCGTTATACATTCCTCTGTAACCACGGCATAGGACAGAGCCAGGGGATTGTACTCGATGTCAGTACCGCGGATATTGCACAGCCAGGCAACCTCGTCCAAAGCCGTCACTACATAAGCGAACGGCACGGGGCCTTTGAGTCTCTCTACCAGACGGCTATGCTTCGATGACACGGACTCTCCGCTGACAGTCCCGTCCACATAGCGCACAGGATTGAACTGAAGGGCCGGACGGTCCTTCCATATCTTATCGAAAGGATCCTCTATCAAAGCGGGAGAGAGAGGCGCCAGCGAATCCGTCATCTCCATATACTCCGAATACGGGAACAGGTCCTCGTCCATAGCGACTATGTCGTCCGCATCCAGACGGGCCTTGAGCCAGTCCGCAACCGACGGCGTACCCTCTACCTTCAGTTTCATCATCTCTATCCCACTGCCCTCCAACTGGGCCGCAGCCTGAATGAAGAACCTGGAGTCTACCCACAGCGCGGCTTCTTTCTGAGTAACGACCAAAGTCGCAGCCTCTCCGGTGAAACCGGACAGCCATTCCAGCACTTTATAATGATCAGGGATGTATTCCCCGAAATGCGGATCAGTCGAAGGGATAATCATCGCCGAGATATCGTCCCCGACAAGGACCTTGCGAAGAAGGTCGAGACGCTCTTTTCTTTCCATTGACAGTATATATGAATGATTAATGGTTTCCTGCCTTGCCCAGAAGCTCGCGGGCATTCTGCACAGCCGCTGCTGTCAGCTCCGAGCCGCTCAGCATACGGGCCACCTCCATGACCCGCTCCTCCCCTTCTATACGGCGGATACCGGTGGCGGCTTTGCCGTCATGGCCGAACTCCTTGTACACAAGATAGTGAGAGCCTTTCTTCGAGGCTATCTGAGGCAGATGGGTGATGGCGATTATCTGCATATCCTGCCCCATCCGTCCTATCATGTCGCCCATCCTGTCGGCAATCCTGCCTGACACTCCGGTATCTATCTCATCGAATATCATGGCCGGCATGGAGGTATACCTTGCCAGAAGTCCCTTGAGAGCCAGCATGACCCTTGAGAGCTCTCCTCCGGACGCTACTTTGGAGATATCCCGGAGAGAATGCTCTCCGTTGGCTGAGAACATGAAGTCCAGGGTATCAGCACCTGTAGCGGTCAGCCTGTCCTTGGCGGAGACCACAGCCTTGAACACAGCGTGAGGCATCTCCAGAGACCTGACAGCCTCCTGCAAAGCCCCGGAAAGAGCCTCTGACGCAGTCTGACGCTGCTCCGAAAGCCTGTGGGCCAAGACCTCCCGCTGCTTTCCCAGCTCCTGCTGCCTCTGCCTCAGAGCCGACAGCCTCTCCTGCATCTGCTCAGTACCTCCGAGCACCGTTGCCAGAGAATCCCTCAGGGCGATAAGCGCATCCACATCGGCACAGCCGTATTTTCTTTCTAAGGAATATATCAGGGACATCCTCTCCTCCACCTCCTCCAGTCTCCGAGGCGAGACCGTCACAGAAGAAGATATGTCCTCTATTTCTCTCTCTATGTCCGAAATCTCTATCTTGCAGGATTCCAGCCGGGCGGCCAAAGACTCAATGCGGTCATCCCAGGCCGAGAATTTTGACAGACGGGCAGCGGCATCCTTAAGCAGCTGCGCGACAGACAAGCCCTGAGGGTTAAGGCCTGCATAGGCCGCATCCATACCCGCACGGATGTCCTCCGCATGGGCCAGTGCCTTCTGCTCCTGCTCCAGGGCCTCCATCTCTCCCGGGACAAGAGCGGCTTCCCGCAGCTTATCCAACTGGAACTGACGGTACTCGGCATCCCTCTCCGCCTCGGATATGGATTTCTCCAGCAAAGCCGCCTCCTCCTCCACAGCATTGTACCCGTCATATACCTTTTTATACTCATCCAACAACGGAGCAGTACCTGCAAAATGATCTATCACCCCGAGCCTATAGTCGGGGTCGGTGAGCAGCAGATGCTGATGCTGACCGTGTATGTCGATTATACGGCCCGATATGGCAGCAAGTTCCGCCAACGACACCGGCTCGTCATTGAGAAACGAACGGGAACGCCCGGCAGGGGTGATTACCCTGCGGAGTATGTATTCCTGACCGGACTTGTCGTGGAACTCGGCCTCCACCACACAGTTGCGGGTGTTGTCACTGAAGACAGAGGAATCAGCCCTCTTGCCCAGAACAAGGGAAAGGGCTCCCAGAAGTATGGACTTGCCGGCACCGGTCTCTCCTGTGATTATTACAAGACCGTCAGGAAACTCGATATCCAGGGAACTGATGAGGGCATAATTGGATATGGACAGACGGGCCAGCATCAGTTCAGTAGTTTTTCGATACTGTCAACTATTGATGAGGCCACTTCGGCCTTGGACGCCATGGGAACATCCCTGCGGCTGCCGTCTCGGAAAAAAATCGTAACCTTATTGGTATCTACTCCGAAGCCGGCACCGGGATCTTCCAGAGAGTTCAGCACTATCATGTCCATGTTCTTGCGGCGCAGCTTGCCCATGGCGTTGTCCTCCGCATGATCTGTCTCGAGAGCAAAGCCGGCCACCACTCCGTCCTGACGGCGGCGCGAGCCTATGGCAGCCGCGATGTCCTCGGTCGGAACCAAATCAATCGTCATGGCACTGCCGTCTTTCTTTATCTTGACCGGGCTCACCGACTCCGGCGTGAAATCCGCCACGGCCGCGCAAAGCACCGTTATATCGCTGCCTTTATCGTATTCTGCGACTGTGGCCTCGTACATCTGACGGGCTGAGACCACATCCACAATCCGTATGCCCGGCTCAGACGGCCTTACAGCAGCCGGCCCGGAGACCACCGTCACCTCAGCCCCCCTGCGGGCCAGTTCATCCGCTATGGCCGAAGCCATCTTTCCGGAAGAGTGATTGGAGATGAACCTTACCGGATCAATGGCTTCCCTTGTGGGACCGGATGTGACCACTGCCCTGCGGCCTTTCAGGCTCTCCCGCCTGGAGAAAAGCGCATTGACTCTTCTCATTATAGCTTCCGGCTCCTCCATCCGGCCCTTGCCGTCCAGACCGCTGGCCAGCTCTCCGGATGCAGCTTCGATGATCTCCACTCCGCGTGCACGGAGTATATCCATGGACTCCTGAGTGGCCGGATGCGCGTACATGTCCAGATCCATGGCCGGAGCTGCCATCACCGGGCATTTGGCGGACAGATATGTCGTCAGCAGCAGATTGTCGGCTATGCCGTGCGCCATCTTGGACAAGGTATTGGCCGAAGCCGGAGCTATCAGGAACAGATCAGCCCAGAGTCCGAGGGAGACATGACTGTTCCATTGCCCGTTCTCAGGATTGAAAAATTCGGTGAGAATGGGATTGCGCGACAAAGTAGCCAGCGTGAGCGGCGTGATGAAATGCTTGGCAGCGGCCGTCATCACCACCTTCACCTCAGCGCCCTCCTTCACGAGCAGGCGTACGAGATATGCCGCCTTATAGGCGGCTATGCTCCCTGTAACGCCTATGAGTACATGTTTGCCCTTAAGCATGTGCGGAGCGCTACTGCTGATCCTCTACTTTGCGGTAGTAAATCTCACCGTTGCGGAACTCCTCGATAGCGACCAGCGTAGGCTTGGGAAGCCTCTCATAATGCTTGGATATCTCTATCTGCTCACGGTTCTCGAAAGTCTCCTCAAGAGTGTCAGCATAGTTGGAGAACTCCTCCAGCTTCTGGCTGAGCTCCTGCTTGACATTGGCCGAAATCTGGTTGGCCCTCTTGGCTATAATCATTACAGTCTCATAGATGTTGCCTGTGGGCTTGGCCAGCTCCGACAGATTCCTTGTGATGGTGTTGGTAGGTACCTGTTTGATTTCCATGGTTTTATTTCTTATTTAAGATTTTCTGAACTTTTGATGCCAGTGCGTCCAGCTCCTTACGGTACCCGGAGTCCGGAAATTCGCTGACAAATGTAAAATAATCGTCCGTAAAAGTCACATACCTGTCCCTCTGCTTGTCCGGGACACTATTGAGCGCGTATTTATACGCAGACATGACTGTGTAATACATGATGTCCTCACGGTAGACATTGTCCGCATCATCCTTCAGCACCAGCTTGAGCGCATAATGCGCCGCCTTGTAGTCCTCTATGGTATAGTACAGCTTTGCGGACTCGTACTCCTTGCGGTCCAGCCTCTCCTCCAGGTCTGCTATCATCTTGTGGCAGTTGGGAGCATATTCATTGTCCGGATAGTCTATCAGATACTCATTGATGGCTGCCAGCGCCCTGTAGGTAGGAGTCTGGTCCAGCTCATATCTGTATGTGCCCAGATACAGGCAGTCCAAGTACATGAACCTGGCCTTATCCGTGAAAGGACTGCGCGGGAAATTATTTATATACGAATCAAAGGCCTGCTCGGCAGCCTCCATGTCTCCATAGCGGTAATGGGAATATGCCGTATAATACTGCACGGTGTCATCCTGAGCCGTTCCCCTGACGGCTATCTTCAGCGACTCGAACATACGGGCGGCCTTGGAATACTTGCCGGCATCAAGCAGTTCAAACGCCGTCTTGTACTTTGCCGGCACATCGTGACTCTCCAACATGAGCTCGAATTGGCTCTTGCACGACAGTATCAACGACATCACCGCCAAAGACAGCAGCACTGCGGCGGACTTGCCCAAAACATTTTTCTTCATATACATTTTCCGAACTTACAAAGATATACATTAATTCCGGAACCATGCAATAATTGTTCCTATTTCAAATCCCAATGCCGGGTAACCCTCCTCTCTATGGGACCGAAAATCCAAGGACGAAGCAGAGGCGCAAACAGCCGGCCTATCTTGTTGACCAGTCCGGGAATCCTGCCCGAGCGGCCCTTAAACATCATCCTCAGAGCTTTGGAGGCAGCCTTCTCCGGCCTGATCATGATGCCCAGCCTACGGGCCAGGCGACTGTACTTGGGCGGAAGTCCAAGCAAAGGCGTATCCACCGCCCCGAAATATATGGCTGAGACATTGACTCCTGTCTTCTGGCACTCCGTCCTGAGCGCACGGGTGAAAATACGCGTGAACGACTTGGTCGAGGCATAAGTGGTGAGAAACGGAAACGGGAACCAGGCTGCCAGGGAGGATATGTTCAGGATATAGCCCCTGCCGCGCTCCAGCATCCCGGGCAGGAAATACCTGCAGAGCATGGCTGTCGCATGGTTGTGTACCATGATAATGCTGCTCACCTTCTCCGGAGGCATATTGCGGAAATGCATCGGATGAAGCATGCCGGCGTTGTTGATCAGCACCTCTACCTCAGCGCCCGGCCTCTGCTCCGAGACCGTACGGAATACATTGCGGGGCGCATTCACAGTGGAGAGATCCATGCCTATGGACAGAAAGTCGAGATCCGGATAAAGCCTGGACATCTCCGCGGCCACCTCGTCGGTCTCATTCTGAAAAAGGGCTACGATGATTATATTGTAGCCTCTGTCCGCCAACATCCTCACATATTGCAGCCCCATTCCGGACGAGCCTCCTGTCACAAGTGCGTATTTATTGTTCAATGGCATAATTTACTTGATTAAGGACCGCAAATTTAGAACTTTTCTTATATCTTTGTCATCATTAACCATCAACTAACACTTACTATTATGGCATCAATCAAAGGCACAAGAACCGAGAAGAATCTTCTCGCCTCATTCGCCGGAGAATCCCAGGCAAGAGGCAGATACACTTACTTTGCAAGCGTAGCCAAGAAAGAGGGCTACGAGCAGATAGCAGCCGTATTCCTTGAGACGGCGGAGCAGGAAAAAGAACACGCGAAGAAATTCTTCAAATTCCTCGAAGGAGGCATGGTCGAGATTACCTCTACCTATCCCGCAGGCATCATCTCCACCACACTTGAGAACCTGAGGGCCGCCGCTGAAGGCGAGAATGAGGAATGGACAGTCCTCTATCCGGAAGCCGCCAAGGTGGCAAGGGAAGAAGGCTTCACTGAGATAGCCGTGGCATTCGAGATGATTGCCAAGGTTGAGGCAGAGCACGAAGCCCGCTACCGCAAGCTTTTGGAAAGAGTCGAGACAGGTACTGCCTTCGAGCGGGACGGAGAAATCTATTGGCAGTGCCGCAACTGCGGTTATGTGCACAAGGGCAGGAAAGCCCCGGAGAAATGCCCCGCATGCCAGCACCCCAAGGCATACTTCGAGCCTAAGAAAGAAAACTACTAACTACCGATACGACAGAGGGCGTGCCGCGGCACGCCCTCTGTTTTAAACAGACATAAAGAACTTTACCGCTGCGCGACCACTGTCTTCTTTACAAGCGGACCGAGATTGCCTTCCGCATCCTCTGCTATTGCGAAGAATGTCAGTTCCGTCTCCCAGTCCACGGCCGTAGCGGCATAATCCGAATCAGTATATTTGGCAGCATTGTCAGGGTCTGTAAGCAGGCTGATGAGCTCGGTATCCGAGAATGTGTTTCCGAACACATCCATACACACGCCATTCTCACTCACAAGCACCTGAGCATACCAGTGGGCCGCTTCGTCATTAGGCGTCATATAGGCATACACAGCAGCCTTGCCGTCATAACCGACCTCAGAGCCGTCGATGATCTCCACATTTGTGAATGCAACGGACGCAGAGCCTCCCACATCAGGCTTGCCGGTCATGAATTCAAACACGGTCAGCGGAGTGGTGACACCGCCTGAGTACCCGAAAGCAAAGCAGACATAGCGTGTATCGGGTATAAGCGCGGTACTCCTGTCCAAAATCTGGTCTCCCTCATAGACACCCATGCCTCCATAATCCACGATGTACTGCATAAACTCCTCGTCCTTGCCTATATATTCGCTGTACTGCTCATACTGCAGGCAACCTGCGATATACGGTTCATCCTTAACGGAAGGTACGATTTTCAGGACAGCACCGCTCTCAGTCTGAGCCTCGAGCGTTATCCCGAATGTCATGTCTGACGGCATCACCTCGGGCAGCACCTGCTCCGCACATGCGACCTCTGTAGTACGCTCGCCCAGACCGCTTACCCCGAATACCAGCACGGCATAGGACATGCCGGGAGTCATATCAGTGATGCCCATATCATCGAAAGTATTGAGAGTCATCTCCCCATAATTTAAAGCGCTGTGCGAGCCCCAGTCGATGCCGGCCACATCTGCCTGGCGTATAAACTGCAGAGCCAGCCCGTCCAGACCTTCCGAGTCCACCATTGCCGAGGGGCACACACCCACATAATATCCTGTCGCCGGGTCACCAGGAACAACCGTGAATGTCATCTCCGTCTGCAGCACCTCGTCGAACGATATCTCGAAACCGCAGTCATCCTGTACCCTGAACTCCGGCGTGGAGAAGTCATATCTGGTGATGCCGGTATTCCTTACCCCGCTCTTCTCATCCACTCCGAAAGCAAAAATCTGATATTCGGTACCGGGATCCAGAACATTGACTCGGAGCAGATCGTCCGCACGGGAGAGTATATCGGCAAGGGTACCGTTCTGATCCACATAGTTGCGGTAATCCTCGAGCTCCTGGTCCAGCACATCATAGGCAAAGGCCGTCAGAGCCGCGTCGTCCGCATACAACTCATCCGCCGTCGCTTTATCCAGTATATTCCATGTATAGTATACGGTCTTGTCCGAAGGAAGCACATCTATGGTCACGCCGGTGGATGTCATGTCCCTGAGCACGAACTCGAAGACGGCTCCCTCCGACGGCAGCTGCGTAAGTGTCACCTCCACTACATCCGCCTTCTCATAGAAAAGCCTGAGGACCGAGCTACGGCCGGACTTATCGGTATTCTCGTCCACAGTGAAAGCCACCTTTCCAGGCTCATATTCAAAATCATGAATCCAAGCATCATCCGACTGGGCAAACAGCTGAGTGCCGTCAGACGGATTGTTGACCGTATACGAAAAGCCGTACACTCCGCCTGAGGCATCCACGACAATGCCGGATGCTGTTTCCGTATCTATTATGATTTCAGGTGCCGCCGGCGTCTCCTCATCTTTCACACAGGAGACAGCAGCGAGAAACGATAGGGCGGAGAGCATGGTCATCCGCACGGTCTGTCTGCTCAATAGTCTCATAGTAATAATATTTTAGTGTTTATCTGTTGCAAATGTAACTTTACATATCCTCAAAAATGTTAATATAGATTAATTTTCTCAATTTTATGTATCTTTACATCCGTTTTTCATATGACAGACCATGCATGAGGATTTGAAACAGCTGCTCAGGGAAGAAGGCAACTTCGGCCCATCAGACAGCATACTGGAAGAGTTTCTTGGCCGGATGGAGGAGGTCCGCATAAAGCCACGCCACCGCCTGATCGAATACGGCAGCGTCAACAGCGACATATACTGCGTCAAGGAAGGCATCATCAGACTGTTCCACATGGAGGAGCACAGAGAGATCACTTTCGGATTCGCCACTCCCGGCACAGTGTTCCTGTCGCCCCACTCCTACTATATGCTGAAGCCGGCCTTCCTGATGGCCGAGACCTGCAAGAGCGCAGCGACAGTATTGAGGATGAGCAAAAGCACCTTCGACACCATGATTGACAGCTTCCCCGAATTTGCGAAATGGATGTTCAACCTGTCCATGGGACAACTTTACTCATGCGAGAGAAAACTCTCGCTTATAAACGGGACAGCGAAAGACCGTTACCTCTCAGTACTGAAAAACCGTCCTGAAATCATAGAGGCCGTGCCGGGCAACATTCTCGCATCCTATTTAGGAGTCACACCCCAGTACCTGTGCCATCTTAAAAGCGTACTTCTTGGAAAATAAAACCAATTTATTACTACCTTTGTCGTCCTAAGCCTAATAAACAAACACTAAAATGACAAACACCACTTCTCCCAAAAGAAACTATGCACTCCCTATTGCGATAATGATAGCGCTGTTCTTTATGATAGCGTTCGTAACGGGACTTCAGAACCCCCTCGGAGTCATAGTCAAATCCCAGTTCGAGCTGTCCAACTTCCAGTCACAGCTCGGCAACCTGATGAACTTTCTCGCCTACCTGTGCATGGGCATCCCGGCCGGAATGCTGCTGCAGCGCATAGGCTATAAGAAGACCGCCCTGGCTGCCGTGACCGTCGGTTTCTTAGGCGTGGGCATCACATTCGTATCCGGCACCATGGACAGTTTTCCCGTATATCTGGCGGGAGCATTCATCTCAGGATTCTCCATGTGCATGCTCAACACCGTCGTGAACCCCATGCTCAACACTCTCGGAGGAGGAGGCAATAAAGGCAATCAGCTCATACAGATCGGAGGCGTATTCAATTCCACCGCCGCCACCCTCGCTCCCGTACTCGGAGGCTATCTTATCGGGGACCTTGCAGGAGCCAGGATTGCCAATTCCAACCCGGTGCTGTTCCTCGCCATGGGCATATTCGTACTGGCCTTCCTCGTCCTGCTTTTCTCCAGGATTCCCGAACCGTATGTGGTACAGAAAGAGAAAAACGCAAGGAAGGACAGCCACAGTGCTTGGTCGTTCAGGCATTTCAAGCTCGGCATCATCTGCATCTTCATCTATGTGGGCGTCGAAGTCGGCATACCCAACATCATGAACCTGTTCATGACAGACCAGGTGACGGGCCAGGGCATTGACACCACCATTGCAGGCAGCGTAGTCGGAACATACTGGCTGCTGATGCTCGTAGGCCGCTTCATAGGCGGAGTCATCGGAGCCAAAGTCTCAAGCCGGGCGATGCTCACCACAGCGGCAAGCATCGGCATACTCCTGATGCTGCTGGCCATCTTCATGCCCACAGGCAACATAGTCAACATGCCCGTGATGCGCTCGGATATCTCATTCGGCTTCGCGGAAGTACCCGTCAACTGCCTGTTCCTTGTCCTGTGCGGCCTCTGTACATCCGTGATGTGGGGAGTAATCTTCAACCTGGCGGTAGAGGGTCTCGGCAAATACACCTCGGCCGCTTCCGGCATCTTCATGATGATGGTGTGCGGCGGCGGTATCCTGCCGGCAGCCCAGAGCGCACTCGCCGACAGCGTCGGCTTCCTCAACAGCTACTGGCTGCTGGTAGCCGGATTCGCCTACATGCTCTACTATGCGCTTATAGGCTCCAAGAATGTGAATACTGATATCAAAACCGAATAAGTCATGGCAAAACAGGCATTAGTAATGGGCATCGATGTCGGAGGACAGACCACCAAGTTAGGGGTTGTGGATGCCCGCGGCAATATACTTTATCAAAGCGTGATATCCTCGCTTCAAAGGGAGCTGTCCTCCTATGTGGAGGACATCACCACTGCCATCAAGGATCTTATCAGCCAGTCTGAGAACGACGGCGTCATCAAGGGTATAGGCATAGGTGCTCCGAACGGCAACTACTACAAGGGCACCATCGAGTTCGCACCGAACCTCAAATGGGCGTACGACGAGAACGGCAAACCGATGGTAATCTTCCTTGCCAACATGATCCGCGATATAATAGGTATACCCGTGGCCATCACCAATGACGCCAACGCTGCGGCCGTAGGCGAAATGACCTACGGAATAGCCAAAGGCATGAAGGATTTCATCATGATTACTCTCGGCACAGGAGTCGGCAGCGGCATCGTAATCGACGGCAAGATAGTGTACGGCCATGACGGTTTCGCCGGAGAACTCGGCCATACTATCATCGTACGCAACGGAAGACAGTGCAACTGCGGCCATAAAGGCTGCCTGGAGACATACACCTCAGCGACCGGCGTAGCGCGTACAGCCAGGGAATTCCTCGCCGAGAGAGATGAGCCAAGCCTGCTGCGCGAGCTTGACCCCGAGAAAATCACATCCAAGGATATCTATGACGCCGCCAAGAAAGGCGACAAGCTCGCTCTCGAGATATTCGAGTTCACCGGCAAGATTATGGGAGAGGCCTTCGCCGACTTCGTGGCATTCAGTGCTCCCGAGGCAATTATCCTCTTCGGAGGCCTGGCCAGGTCCAAGGAGTTCCTCACTGAGCCTATTCTCAAGAGCATGAACGACAATCTCCTGCAGATGTGGAAAGGCAAGATCCGCCTGCTCTACTCTACCTTGAAGGACTCGGACGCAGCCATCCTCGGTGCCTCCGCCCTCGCCTGGGAACTATAGTCACAAGGCACTTGGTAATAGTATTGCCCTCTGAAAATCCTCCCCACTATGTGGGTCCCCTCCCGTTAACCAGAAGGTCTGGTTTTCCTCCTTCGCACCTCAGTAGCTCAAACAAGTTTGACTGCATTCGGTTTGGCGTCGGTTTCGGGAGACAAAGTTTTCAGAGGGCAATACTATTTACCTTTGTCACGACAACTGATATTCGTTGAAAATACTGCCGTTGCGGATAACTATTATGGATTGGGTTCTATGAGTCAGAGCCGCCTTCCATGAGGAATTTCTTCATGAAGGCATTGAGGTCGCCGTCGAGAACGCCCTGGGTATCGGAGGTCTCATAACCGGTACGCAGGTCCTTGACCATCTTGTAGGGATGCAGGACATAACTGCGGATCTGCGAGCCCCACTCTATCTTCTTCTTCTTGCCCTCTAACTCGGCCTGCTTCTCCTGACGCTTTTTGAGCTCCAGGTCGTAAAGATGGGATTTCAATATACGCAAAGCTCTCTGGCGGTTGTCGAGCTGGGAGCGGGTCTCGGTATTCTCGACCACTATGCCGGTCGGGATGTGGCGCACACGGACACCGGTCTCGACCTTGTTCACATTCTGACCTCCGGCACCGGACGAGCGGTAGGTATCCCACTCGAGGTCAGCCGGATTGATCTCTATCTCGATGGTATCGTCCACGAGCGGGTAGACGAAGACTGAGGAGAATGTCGTCTGTCGCTTGCCCTGGGCATTGAACGGAGAGATTCGCACCAAGCGGTGTACTCCGCTCTCTCCCTTCAGGTATCCGAAAGCGTAGTCGCCCTCGAACTCTATCGTCACTGACTTGATGCCGGCCTCGTCCCCCTCGATGAGGTCGCTGACCGCCACCTTGTAGCCGTTGCGCTCGCCCCAGCGGACATACATGCGCATTAGCATGGCCGACCAGTCGTTGCTCTCGGTACCGCCGGCTCCCGAATTTATTTTCAGAATTGCCCCGAGATTATCCCCCTCCTCGCCGAGCATATTACGCAGCTCCAAATCCTCGACCTTTCCGACAAGGGCCTCGAACTGAGCATCGGCATCACCCTGGGCCGACTCATCATCCTTGGCAAACTCCAACAGGACCTCCAGGTCCTCGTCCATTTTCCTGATTTCATCGTAGGCGTCGGTCCAGAACTTCACACCCGACATCTTCTTAAGATATGCCTCGGCCTCCTTCGGATCATCCCAGAATCCGGCTCCGGCACTATGCTGCTGCATCGCAGCTACCTGCTCCTTCTTAGAAGCGATGTCAAAGACACCTCCCCAGCGTATCGATACGCTGACGCAAGTCTCTCACCTGTTCCGTGGTAATCATCTTCCGTAGTTATTTCGTTAATATTTCTGAGGGCAAATATACAATTTCTTTTTCATGAGACACAGCGGTCACTCGGAAAGGGTATCCAGAAAACGCATCACATCATCATACTGATAGCCTCGGGAAAGGGCAAAGCGGAGCAATTTGGTGCGGCGTTCGTACAATGTCTTCCCCGAGACAGATTTCCATTTTGCAGAAAGTATCTGACACATACGGATCCCGCTGTCCTCCGGGCTGACCTCCCCCAACGCCTCTTCCACAACCTCCTTGGATATGCCTTTGGCGGACAGGGCAAACGATATCTTGCGCGGACCCCAACCGGAAAGCAGGGCCTTGTCCCGGACAAACGCACGGGCGTAGCGGGCATCATCCACATACCGCTCCCTGACCAGACGCTCCAGCACAGCGGCCGCTTCCTTCCCGTCCAGGCCTTTCTGTCTGATTTTCTGAAGTACGGCACTGGAGCAGTATTCCCTCCGGGAGCACAGCCAGGCCATACGGCTGAATACCGTATCAGGATTAGAAGTAGTATCCGAGATTGACATACACACCGAATGATTTTGTTATATTGGACCAGCTGAAATCCACATCCACAGGACCTATCGGAAGGTCATACGAGTATCTCAGGCCTACACCCCACCAGTCGTATGCGGTCATGGAACCGTCCCCATACGGAGTCTTCGGCACGAAGAAGTTACGGATGCCGTTGGCCTCGCGGGCGTAGTTGCCCATAACGCTCACATAATGCTTGCGGTACACATTCCAACGCAGGTCCGCGCGGAGAACAGCCACTGTATTGTACATCATCTCGGGACGGTTGGCTCCGATGAACGGAATCTGATGGCCCACATAGCGGCCGGGCATGACTCCTCCGACCAGATTGTCGTATGCAAGCAGATAATCATCCCCCATAACAAACCTGGCATAGACCTGCGGCACGAGCACGAGCCTTCTGTCCGCAAACGGCACATAGGAGAGAAATGCCAGCTGAGCCTCACCGAAGCTCCTGAACGGTACGGTCTTGTAAAAATCATGGAATTTCCAGCCTCCGCTCAGAGTGAAGTCCACACCCTTCGTGGCGAACGACGAGCGGTCCTTGCTGTCGAACCTCAGCACTCCGTAAAGTCCGACATAGGCGCTGCGCAACATGTCCAGGTCCGGCACATAGGAGCCGTCCTTACCGGTATAGAACTGCCTGTAAATATAATTCTCGAAATCCACGCCCACTTCCGTACTCATGAAACGGGAATGATATTCAGAAAAATATGCCTTCACCGTCTGATTAAGAAACATAGTGTTTGCAAACTCCCTGCCCTGATACATCAGAACTGTTCCGCTTTTACGGAATGTATATGAGAGGCTGAACTTAGGAAACGCCCTCGAGACAAACGACACCCTGGCCGTCGCCCATGGGTTGTAGCTGAGACGGGCCGCGAGATTGAATTTGACACCGGTCAGCTTCTGCTCGTTAATACCCAGGCCCAGCAATATGGCCGCCGCCTCCTGTGAGTCGAAACGGAAACCGAAGCCGAAATTGTGTGGTACATCCTTGACTAAATCTACATCGATATGATATGTACTGTCACCGTCATCCGGAAGTATGCGGTAACTTATCTTTGAGAAAGCGTTGGTACCGTAAAAAAAAGACACCGCGCTCTCTATCTGATTTCCCGTCATCTTTCGGTTTTTCAGCAGTTTTGATTTCCTCAGCAGCCATTCTCTGTCCTTATAGCCTACTCCGGAAATATTCACAGAGCTTATTGTAAGAGTATCACTGCCGATATTGACTGCACGCGGAGCATGACGGGTCTGTGTCACAGGACCATATTCCTCCAGCCTCCTGCGCAGCGCCTCCAGTAGCGGCCTTTGTCTGTCTGCGGCCTCATACCCCCTGCGTATCAGCGTATCTATGCTGTACGAGTCGAAGCTCATCGGGCCGTAGCCGGTGACATCAGGCTCAATGAAGATGTCGCACATGGCGATATTGTCCTCAGCCTTGCCCTTAGTCACCACACCCATAAGCTGATCAATCAACTGGGGCAGGGAATTGAGTCCGTCAGGATCACCGCCGACTTTGCTGGACACCCTGACTCCGATGATGATATCAGCCCCCATGGCCTTGCACACATCCACCGGGAAATTGTTGAGCATGCCGCCGTCCACCAGCACCATATCCCCCATCCGCACCGGAGAGAATACTCCAGGGATAGCCATACTTGCGCGGATAGCCTTGGAAAGCAAACCGTTATGAAAGACCACCTCGTTGCCGCTGACCATATCTGTGGCCACACAGGCATACGGTATGGGCATCTCATTGAAGTCTATGGAGTCCTGATATCCGAAGCACAGGGAACTGATAAGATTCTCTATATTGTTGCCGTTGATAAATCCTGCAGGAAGTGAACTTACGAATACACTGGAAGATGACTGACCTCTTGATGTCATCTCATCACGCCTTGTACGCCCGGTCTCCATAGTGCTGTCAAGAGATGCCGCCGTAGCAAAAGGAATCGTCAGAAGATACTTTTCTCTACGGACCTTGTCATGGAACGAAAGTTGTTCCCTGGTCACACTGTTGCTCATATACACCGACCAGTCTATAGAGCTGATAAGCGAATCAAGTTCCTCGGGAGTATATCCAAGACAGTACATTCCGCCTATGACCGACCCCATGCTGGTACCGGCCACGAAATCCACAGGGATACCTACTTCCTCCAGCACTTTCAGCGCGCCGATATGGGCCGAGCCCTTGGCACCTCCGCCGCTGAGTACCACGCCTACCTTAGGCCTCTCACCGCGCACCGTATCCATACCATCCGCTCCAAGACAAAAAGTGGAAAGAAACACAGCGAGTACCGACAATACGATGGCCTTCCTGTTCATGATTCTGAATTTTCTATTGTTTCCTGCCCTTGCCGCTGAGCATACCGCAGGCGGCCAGGATGTCCTCTCCGCGGGATGCCCTGAGGGTCGTAAGGACACCGGCATTGTTGAGCCGGGTCTTGAACTGCTCTATGACCGGCATCGGGGACGGAGCCAGAGGCGAATCCGGTATCCGGTGAAAGCGGATAAGGTTGACCCGGCACTCCAGACCGCGCAGCATTCCGGCCAGAGCATCGGCATGACGCTTGTCGTCATTGACTCCGGCAAACATGATGTACTCGAAGCTGACGCGCCTCTGCCCGGTGAAATCGTACTCCCGTATCAGCGACAGAGTCTTCGCCAGAGGAAAAGGTTTCTCCATCGGCATCAGCTGCACTCTTTCCTCAGGGAAAGGATTGTGCAGGCTCACGGCCAGATGACAGGAGCACTCGTCCATGAAACGCCGCAGAGGCGACTCCCCCGTGCGTGGATCCGATGTCACGCCTATGGTAGATAGGGTGATGCGCTTGGGACTCCAGCCGAAGCCCCACGGAGCGGTCAGCACCTCTATCGCCCGGCGGACATTGTCCCAGTTGTCCAGCGGCTCGCCCATGCCCATGAAGACAGCATTGGTCAGCGAAGCCGCCTCGTCTATCTCCATGAACTGCGACAATATCTCCGCCGGAGTCAGGTTGCCGTGCCAGCCCTGCCGACCGGTCATGCAGAAGCGGCAACCCATCCGGCAGCCCATCTGCGAAGAGACGCATACCGTGTGCCTGTCACCGTCCGGAATCATCACAGCCTCCACGCCCGGCCCGAACGGAAAGAGATATTTCTTAGTTCCGTCAGCCGAGGATATCAGGTCGCAATAACCTGTCCGCCCCACCTCATAGTCCTGAGAAAGAGCCGCCCTGGCCGCCTTGGAGACATTGGTCATCTCATCTATCGTCTTGACTCTCTTGCTGTAAAGCCAGTCAGCCATCTGCGTGGCCACAAATGACTTAAGGCCGTACTTAACACACACGGCCCTGAGCTCATCAATATTCTTACCTAAAAGCGCTTCCATCACTTCACTTAATACACAACAAATATACGGATTTAATTTTATTATCTGAATATCCGGCCCTGTGGTAATTATTCGTATATTTGCCTTCGGCTGAAATGAAAAATGGAGGACTGCGCTATGATGAAATACCCGATAGGAGTTCAGAGTTTCGAGAAGATCCGCGAGGATGGCTTTGCCTATGTGGACAAGACAGACCTTATATACAAGCTTACGCATGAAGGCAATATCTATTTTCTGAGCCGCCCGCGGCGGTTCGGCAAGAGCCTGCTGATATCCACCCTGAAGAACTATTTCCTTGGGCGCAAGGAACTCTTCGAGGGGCTGGCCATCAGCTCGCTGGAGAAGGAGTGGCTGGAGTACCCGGTGTTTCACATCGACTTCAACGGCAGCAATTTCACTGCGCCGGGAACCCTGGATGCGGTAATAGAGGGAAGTGTATCGCAGTGGGAGTCTAAGTACGGCCGCAGCGAAGAGTTCACCGATGCCGGCAGACGGTTCGCATACGTGCTGAAAAAAGCTCACGAGCGGACAGGCCGCAGGTGCGTGGTGCTCATCGACGAATACGACAAGCCGATGCTGGATGTGCTGGATACCGGCTATACTATAACCGTGGACGGAAAGCAGCGCCTGCTGGAGGAGTGGAACCGCGAGGTGCTCAAGGGCTTTTATTCTGTATTCAAGGCGGCGGATGCGGACCTTCAGTTCGTGCTGCTCACTGGTGTGACCAAATTTGCACAGGTGAGCGTGTTCAGCGGATTCAACCAACCTCAGGACATCAGCATGTCTTCGGATTACGAGACCCTGTGCGGCATCACCCAGGAGGAGCTGGAGAGGTATTTCGCAGAACCGGTAGATGCGATGGCCGCTTCCTTCGGAGAGAGCCGCGAGGAGATGCTTTCAAGGCTGAAGCGTCACTACGACGGCTATCATTTTTCCGAACGGATGACCGATGTCTACAATCCGTTCAGCCTCCTGAATGCCTTCGCCCAGAAGGCAGTACGCGACTACTGGTTCGCCAGCGGCACGCCGACCTATCTGATCCGGCTGCTGTCTCATTCGGACGAGAACTTAGACGAACTCACCGGCAAGTACTACGACCCCTCCCAGTTCGTCGATTACAAGGCCGATGTCGAGAAGCCCCTGCCGATGATATATCAGAGCGGCTACCTGACCATCAAGGATTACAGGCAGAGCCGCAATACTTTCCTGCTGGACATTCCGAACAATGAGGTGAAGAAAGGTTTCGTGAGTCTTATCGCCTCAGATTATTTCAAAAACAGGAGCAACGATGTCAGCAGTTGGATACAGGATCTTCTGGACGCATTCGAGGACGGAGAGACGGACCGTATCCGCGACCTGTTCACCTCTTTCCTGGCGGACATACCTTATACAGTTCGCCGCAGGGAGGACGAACGGGAGAGGGAGCGTTATTTCCAGTACACATTCTATCTGATTCTGAGAATGGTCAGTGTTTACCTCACATGCGTGGAGAAGCCTCAGAGCCAGGGCCGCGTGGACTGCATCGTAGAGACCCCGAAATATGTCTACATCTTCGAGTTCAAGCTGGACGGCACCGCTGACGAGGCCCTCGCCCAGATCGAGGAGAAAGGCTATGCCCGCCCTTACGCAGCCGACAGCCGCACGGTTCACTGCATCGGTGTCAGCTTCTCCTCTGAGACCGGCACCGTCGAGGAGTGGAAATGCAAACTGTTAACGAGTGTTAAATAATTGGCCGGCTGCGGAAGGAAAGGTATTTTTGCTGTGTAATCAAAAGCACAGACATTATGAACAACAGCAAAAAATCATTTCTGGCAGTCACCGTCATTGCCACAGCCGCACTGGCCGCGGCCATTACGCTTGCCACAGTATGGGTGATCAGCACCTATCGGGACAGGCAGGAAGAGTTCGCAGCAACAGTTGAGTCCGCCCTTAACAAGGCCCGTCAGAAGGAAATGGATGACCACATTTCCGCATCGGAACATAACGGTATCACCGCGACCTTAATAGGCACGGACTCCACAAAAGAGCCGCTTATGTTTCCAAAAGACTTACTTTCACGCAATGCGGAGCAAATAGCATCGATCACTGTCTACAAACTAAGCGGCATAAGCCAGGAGACAGGTGAGAGACTCGCTGCGATAACCGAGCCCACGGACTCCGCCACCGGATTCGAGACAGTGGCTTTTTTGGCCGCTTTCTACGACAGGATTGACAATCTCGGTTCATTCCCAAACAGTTCCATCACCATAGCCGTCAAAGCAGCCGACACGGACACCCGGACAGGACGGATCATATACTCCGATGACATTCCGATAGAACATCCCCTTGAGTTCTCCGTCACCAGCTTCACCAAACCATATGTCGTCTGCACGGTTCGGGTGGAAAACCCCGGTTCCGGCTTTCTGCGCCGGATGAGCGGCATCATCGCAAGTATCTGCCTGATAGCCGTGATACTGTGCTTCTCGTACATCTATCTGCTGCGTACCGTATTCCGCCAGAAAACGCTCGGCGAGATACGCCGTGACCTGACCCACAACATCACGCACGAACTCAAGACCCCGATAGCAGCCGCATCGGCTGCCAGTGAGGCCCTGCTTGAATACTCGGCAGACGAAGATCCGGAGCGCAGGCGCAGATACATCAACATCATCCACGACCAGCTCGGCACGCTGTCGGGAATGGTCGGACGGCTACTGGACATTTCCCTGCAGGAACAGGACGATCTCGTACTGAAGACGGAAGTATGCAACATGAAAGTGTTACTGCACCGTCTCTGCTCGGATCTGACCGTAATGTTCGCCAAAACCGGAGTCACTGTCACCGAAGAATATCCCGACTGCGATGTCTGCATCCCGGCCGACCGATTCCATCTTTCCGCAGCCATTTCCAACATCCTGGACAATGCGGTCAAATACTGCGCAACCGCCCCTAATGTCACAGTGCGTCTGCGACAGCTTCCTGAGGGCGGAGCACGCATAGACATAGAAGACAACGGCATTGGCATCCCGGCCTCACAGCGCAGCCGCATATTCGAAAAATACTATCGTATTCCTTCCGGAGACATACACAATGTCAAGGGCTTCGGCATAGGGCTTTACTACAGCCGCCTCGTAATAGAAAGACACGGGGGCACCATCAGTGTCTCTGAAGCCGCGGACAGACACGGCTCCGTATTCAGCATAAGGCTGCCGGACAATTCCACGAAAAACGCATGAGGTCATGGATGACAAAGGTAAAATACGGCTGCTGCTCGTAGAAGACGAGACCGACCTGGCCGGCATCATCTCAGAAACACTCTCGGAAAAGGGATTCGAGGTAAGATGCGCCGGTAACGGAGCCGACGGTCTCAGGGCCGTGCCGGATTTCCGTCCGGAGATCGTGGTGACCGATATCATGATGCCGGTTATGGACGGATATACCTTTGTCAGGAAATTGCGGGAGAGCGGCTCGGCTGTTCCGGTACTGTTCTTGTCCGCCCGTTCCGATGCAGAGGATGTCGTCCGCGGCTTTGAGCTCGGAGCCGGAGACTATATCCGCAAGCCGTTCGCCATAAGCGAACTGATAGTCCGCATCCACTCACTCCTGGGCCACAGACATCAGGAGACAGACCCAATGCAGACGGGACTGCCCGTCACATTGGGCAGATTCACATTTGATCCTGCCACCGGTACACTCAGCATGGACGGCAACAGCACCGTCCTCCCGTCCAGGGAGGCGGCGCTGCTGTTCCTGCTGTCCTCACACATAGGCGAGACCGTTCCCAATCCGATCATTCTCAAAAATATCTGGAACGGCAATGATTATTTCACGACCCGCAGTCTCAATGTACACATCACCCGCCTGCGCAAACGCCTGGCAGCAGACCCCTCCGTCTCCATCACCAGCATAAGAGGCATCGGATACCGGCTCTGCATACAGTTCCGAACGCAATAATCACGGTTTTCCGTTATATACCCTTATACCGGATTTGCGTATATTTGCGGCAATTATCGCAAGGTACCGATATATGCGCAGAATCATCACAGGGCTACTGCTGACAGCAGCCGCAGTTTTTTCTCTGAGAGCCGGAACTGAGGAAAGTTTCGGTAAATTATTCTATCTGGACAGTCTTGCCGAAGCCAGTTTCAGTGAAGGGGATATAGACCGCAGCATCCGCCTGTGGATGGATGCGGCACATACTGCCGAACAGGTTGTCTCCTCCGAAGAGGACTCGCTGATGTACAGTGGCATACTTCAATCAATAGGCATCTGCTACAGGCGCAAGTCCATGCTGGACTCCACACTTTACTATTACAATGCAGCATGGAACATAATCCGCAACAAGAAATCGACCGAGGCCCTGACCGAGCAGATCAGCCTGCTGACAAGCACGGCTATCCTATACACTTTCATGGGACGGGACAAGGAGGCTGAACAATATGCTGACAAGGCCATGGCCCTGGCAGACGGTTCCAAGGACATAGAGACTATTATGTACGCCTCGACCAATGCCGGAGGCATCTACGCCCGCAACGGGAATTTCCCCAAAAGCGCCGCAGCCCTGCGCACCGCGGTATCCAAGGCTGAAGAGAGCGGTCTGCCTGACAAGCAGCTCTCAGCCCTGACCATTATCACCTCCATGTTCAATCTCGCCGGAGAGACTGACTCAGTAGAGTATTACATGAAACTTGCGGAGAAAGCATCAGAAGGACTACCCGAGAATTCAGTGGAAGTTCTGGGATTCCGTGAGACGCAGGCAGCCGTACTCAGCAACCTCGGGCACTATGCCGAAAGCAACGCCATATACCGCAAACTGCTTTCGGCCTCCGGAAGCAACTCCTCCGTAGTGGAGGATGCCGGATACATGGCCATGGCCCGCAACTATATGGCATTGGGACAATGGGAAAACGCCGGACAATGCTATGAGCGGGCATACAGCATACTCGACAGTATCTACAATGCGGACATCACAGCCCAGGTTTCGGAATGGTCTGCGAAATACGGAGCGGCCGAAAAGGAACTGGAAATCTTCAGGCTGGAACAGGAATCCCTAAAAAACCGGGCGGCCATGCAGACATGGATCATCATCGCAACGACGCTGGTCGCGGTTCTGGCTGGTGTTGTCCTGACAGTGGCATACAGACGCAGACATCTGAAAAAGGTGGAGGAACTGCGGCTTGCCCGGAAATACATAGACGGACTGGAAAAAGAAA
Organism: Candidatus Coprenecus pullistercoris; assembly: GCA_019116965.1. Lineage (GTDB taxonomy): Bacteria > Bacteroidota > Bacteroidia > Bacteroidales > UBA932 > Coprenecus > Coprenecus pullistercoris. Next base: position 4,514 of record DXAT01000037.1, on the reverse strand, counting down.
GGGCAAGAATAGCCCGTGATCTGCACGACGGAGTGTGCAACGACTTGCTCGGCATAGGCATGCAGCTTTCTTCCGTTGGCTCAGGTGGTCCTGAACAGGACAAGGTGCTCTCACTCCTCGAGAACCTGCGCAGTGAAGTCCGTACCATCTCACACGACATGATGCCTCCGCAATTCAGCTTCGCTGACATCGAGGAAGTAATGCAAATGTACGCTGACCGGTTCAGAACCCAGACAAAAGCATCGATTCAGTTCAAGGCCGTACTAGAGGGAGACATGACATGGAATCAGATACCCGACCGTATCTCATACGAAGTTTACAGAATATTCCAGGAACACATGGGCAATATAATAAAGCATTCGGGAGCTGACAGGCTTGATGCGGAGCTCAGACTCAATGCGGAATCACTGTCGCTTACTGTATCCGATGACGGAAAGCCTTTTGAGCCCGACATTCAGGCCAAAGGCGGAATCGGTCTGAATGTAATGTCCGAAAGAGCAAAGTCAATAGAAGCCGTCATCTCGTATTCCTCCTCCGGCAGGACAAATGTATTCAAGCTTGACGTACCTTTGAATATTTTATAAACATTATGAGCAACAGGACTATGACTATCCTACTGGTCGATGACCACGACCTGGTGCTGAAGGGCATGACTGCCGTCCTCAGGGAACATTTCAAAGAAGCGGAACTCCTGACTGCCGCAGACGGACGACGGGCCGTAGATGCTGCGGTCAGTCACGACATAGGCCTGGCCATACTGGATCTGGAACTGCCCGATATGTCCGGATTTGACCTGATAGAACGGCTGCGCGGAATCTCTCCCGGAATAAAGATTGTCGTCAATACCGTCCACGAGGAGATATGGGCGATGAACCGCCTGCGGCAGTGCGCCGTGGACGGCATCGTATTCAAATCCGTGGACTCATCCGCACTGGTACAGACCGTAAGGAATGTACTTGAGGGCCTGCCGTCCTCATATCAGCCCGGCACCGGGCCGGGCGTATCGTCCAAGGAACTGGAAGTGCTCAGGCTCATTGCCGACGGTCTGGACTCACAAAGCATTGCGAAGCGGCTGTTCATCTCCATAAACACCGTAGAATCCCACCGCAGCCACCTTATGCGCAAACTCGATGCCTCTAACGCCGCCGACATGGTGATGAAGGCCGTCTCCCTCGGACTCATCCCGCCGGCCCACCTCAAGAAGATGCTTTGAGAGAGTGCCAAAATCACGGTTTTCCGTAATTGACACCGCACACTATTATGCCGTACTTTGCAGAAAATACAAATCTGTCAAAGTATGAGAAAAACAACATTTCTAAGCATCATGGCCGCAGCCGCACTGTTTGCCGTAAGCTGCGCTGAAGACCCTGACACCGGCAATCCGGCAGAACCAGGCACTGAGACGCCAGGCACAGAAGAGCCGGACACCCCTGGAACAGAAGACAATACCGACCGCATCAATGTCATCACCTTCCGCAACGACGAGGGAGACGAACACTACTGGGGATTCACCTATGACTCTCAGGACAGGCCTGTGGCCGTGGATATGAACGGAACTGACTACGGAGACACATTCCTGTATCACTACAACATCGAATACTCCGACAGCCATGTAAGATTCTACGACGACACTATAAGTTTAGACCTTACGCTTGACGCCTCCGGCAAGGCAATAAGCGGCATATACCATGAATATTACGATGAATACGGCTATCCTGATGAGTCCGAGACGGCCATAACTTTCTTCTACGATGCCGAAGACCGCCTTATCCGCGAGGAAGGCACTGACGAATACGATTACAACAGCTATACTGTGGAATACACTTGGGAAAACGGCAACATGGTCAATTCATACATCAATTATTACGATGTGCCTTTCATGTATTCGGAACACGCAGTCAAATCCAATATCGACATCAACTGGATACTGACCACCGGTTACGGTTCCTATATAGGCGGTGCAGTAGGATTCCTGGGCATACTTGGGACGGGGAGTGCCGATTATGTCTTCCCAACCTACTTCGCCAACGACCTCGCATCCGAGAATATGCCGATCGAGGAATGGATCAGCGAGGATCTTATCGGTATAACCCGCACACGGGAATACAGCAGTTATGTGGTTGCCGATGAGGAATCTTACGCCGAATACCTGTTCGACGATAAAGAGAGACTCACCGACATCACCATGACTGTCCCCAATTACACGATATACTACTCTCAGGACTATACCATCACAGTTGTAGACCCAGAAGGATATGTCATCCGTGACGGAAAGAAGTACTACCGTCACGAAGCTGTCAGCTATGAGTACGAGGCGCCGGTAGAGACTGACCGCGAGTCCATGGATCCGGACATCACCTATGTCTCCATCTCGTATTGACACACATTCCGGCCGCTTACTTAGACTGTGTGAACAAAAGGGCAGGCCCTGTCTCTGAATGGGTCTGCCCTTTCTTTATGGTGTTCTCGCAGCAGTTTTATGGAAAATCCGCGAATCCCGGTCTTTCCCGACAAAGCCTACTTGTGAAGGGCAGTTACGGCACGGCGGATGGTATCCTCATCGCTGTGGACGACCGTCTCCTCCTTTGCTATGCCGCCGAGAACTCTCATACCTGACTTATGATGTTTTGTGGCCGACAGATGCAGTTCACTGACTCCGGTCAGCATAGCAAGATTCCGGATATTGTCGGGATTGATACCTGAACCCGGCATGATTATCAAAGGCTTGCGGGAACTGCCGGTATGGTTGGACATCATAGCCTGCATCCGGGCAATTGTCTCCCGGCCTTCCCATGCAGTCGGACAGCCGCCGGAAGTAAGCACGCGGTCATAACCGAGCGAGGCCACTTCTTCCAGAGCATCCAGAATATTGTCCGTACAGTCTATAGCCCTGTGGAATGTAGCGGACAGTCCGTGCCGCCTGGCCTCCCTGAGCCATTCGGCTGCAGCCGTCCGCTCCACCTTCGCCTCAGGAGTCAACGCACCGACCACGACGCCCTGGACTCCGGCCTGGGCACAAAGAGCGATATCCCTCGTAACTGTCTCCACCTCATAGGAAGAATACAGAAAATCTCCGGACCGTGGCCTGACCAGCACATTGACGGCTATCGTCAGGGCAGCCCTGACACCCTGAATAAGGCCGAAAGAAGGAGTCACGCCTCCGGCATCCAGCTCGGAGCAAAGCTCTATCCTCGCAGCACCGCCTCTTTGAGCTGCCAGCGCACTCTCGTAGGACGGAGCGCATATCTCTATGGTATAACTGTTCATACTATCAGAAAACCTTAAAACCCATAGCCTTGCGTGCGAGAGACAGGGTCGCCGACGCAGATGCGCGTGCTTTGTCGCGTCCCTCCGTCACCACACGGTGCAGATAAGCGTCATCGTTGTAGATGGCGTCGATACGCTCACGGATCGGCAGAGTCACCTTGCATATGTCGGCTGCAAGCTGCTTCTTGAGGTCTCCGTAACGGATCGAGCAGTCGTTCCACCTTTCCCTGAAGTACTCTACAGTGGACGGTTCGGACACAAGCGCCATAAGGGTAAAGAGGTTTTCTATGCACTCGGGCATAGGACTGTTAGGCTTCACGGGACCGCTGTCCGTCAGGGCCTTCATCACTTTCTTGGTGATGGTCTTCTCATCATCGTAGAGATAGATGCCGTTGCCCTCGCTCTTGCCCATCTTTCCGCTGCTGTCCAGGCCGGGAACCTTGATAAGACCGCTTCCGAAGTTGAAAGCCCTCGGCTCAGTGAAGACCTCCTCGCCATACATATTGTTGAAACGGCGGGCAAGAACCCTGGCGTACTCCAAGTGCTGCTCCTGATCCTTGCCGACCGGCACGAAATCCGCACGGTGAATCAGGATATCGGCGGCCATCAGAACCGGATAGGTCAGAAGGCCGGCGCTGATGTTGATGCCCTCGTCGTTGTGGTCATCCTCCGCGACATCTTCCAGACGGACATTGCGGGCCTTTGCCTTGGCCAGACGCACTTTATCCTTGAAGGTGGTGGTACGCTCCAGCTCGCCTTTGTAGGATATCATGTTCAGAAGCACATAAAGCTCGCTCACCTCGGGCACGTCGCTCTGCACGAATATCGTAACCTTCTCCGGATCCAGACCGGCGGCCAGATACTCTGCCAGGATAGTCCTTACATTGGCGTGAAAATCATCCGGGTGCGGATGAGTGGTCAGCGAATGCAGGTCCGCTATGAAATAATAACAGTTGTAATCGTCCTGTATCCTCACGAAATTGCGGAGGGCACCGAAATAGTTGCCCAGGTGAAGATGTCCTGTGGAGCGGATACCGCTTAATACTGTCTGCATATCGTAGTGTCAGTTTCTGTTTAAATGTTAAACTTAGTCTTCCAGGTGCTTCATAGACTCACGGATCTTGCCCTCTATCTCCTCTGTCAGCTCCGGATTGTCCATAAGCAGTTTCTTGACCGCATCACGGCCCTGGGCCAGCCTGGACTCACCGTAGCTGAACCACGAGCCGCTCTTCTTGATGATATCGAAC
>DXAT01000036.1 GCA_019116965.1 Candidatus Coprenecus pullistercoris | reverse complement strand
CCATCCCGGCTGCTTCGAGGGAGTCGGAGAGACCGGCGCCCGGTGGCTCCGCGATGCAGGCAGGGCCACCGGCATGAAGACCATCACCGAGGTAGCGAATGCCAGACATGTGGAGGTTATCCTCAAGTACGGAATAGACGCGGTATGGATAGGAGCGCGCACCACAGGCAATCCGTTTTTAGTGCAGGAAATAGCCGACGCCCTGAAGGGTACGGGCCTGCCGGTATTCGTCAAGAATCCGTTAGTGCCGGATCCCGAACTCTGGACAGGAGCCGTCGAGCGGCTTTCCGGCTGCGGATGCGGTCTGGTCTGCGCCGTACACCGCGGCTTTTACTCTTACGGCGAGAGCATCTACCGCAACTCTCCGTTCTGGCAGATACCGGTGGAGCTGCACAGACGGATGCCCGAAATACCCGTACTCTGCGATCCCAGCCATATCGGAGGGCGACGCGACCTGATCAGAATCCTGTCGCAGCAGGCCATGGCCCTGGGATTCGACGGTCTGATGATAGAGGTACACCCGGACCCGGACAAAGCCCTGAGCGATGCCGCGCAGCAGATAACTCCGGCTGAGCTGGCACAGCTTATAGGCTCATTGAAGATGCGCGGAAACTCCGCTCCGGGAGCGGAAGACGCAGCGGCCTTAGACAGCCTGCGCAGCGATATCGACAGGATAGACTCCTCGCTGATTGACCTGCTGGCCGAGCGGATGAAGATATCCGAGGCTATAGGAGAAGTCAAGGAAAAGAGCGGACTTACTGTCCTGCAGACAGGACGCTGGAACTCAGTGCTGGCCAAAGTACGCGCCATGGCACAGGAAAAAGACCTCGACGAGTCTTTCATCACCGAGGTCTTCAACCTGATTCACCGCGCCTCCATGGAGCGGCAGATCAATAAATAACTATTTAGCAGAATAGGTCAGCACGATGTAGGCGCAGTTGCTGTCCGGGGCCGCCTCCGTGGTAAACACCACATCGGTAGATGCCGAATACATCGTGGCCTCTATCCTGACCAGGCCTTTGACCATACCCTCGCCCAGACAAGTCAGTTCCTCATCCGTCAGCGTACCGGCTCCGACAAACTTGTTGGCCGCGTCAAGGTACTGCCGGTCATCTGTAGCGGCGATGACTTTCCTGCTGCTTGTCCCGACATATTCGGTCTCAAGAGTCCTGAGCGCAAATTCAAACAATGACGCCACATATTTATAGCCGTCCGCGGCATCTGCTGTAGCCCGGAAATTTTCGGATATCCTTATCAGTGAGTCATTTTCAAAAGTATAGACCAAGCTGACAGAAGGGACAATGGATGAAACTCCAAGAATCGAGCTGTAACCGGTTCCGATATACACCCCGTCCGTTCCGCTTGCCACCAGGCCCGGTTCACGGTGCATTGTGACGGCCACCGAATCACCCCAGAAGGAGTTACGGGCATCACATTTCTCGACATTAAGCCTCCTCTCGGCAAATACGGTCTGCTCGGCACTTCCTGCCGGTGCGTCATTGAATATCATATAGACCTCAAGCCTCACATCCATAGGGCCTATCGCAGACGGGGTATAATAACACAGATAGCTGCCTCTGCCTCCGCTGTAATCGTAATGAGTAAAATCCTGCAGCACCTGATTGCCGTTTATTGTCCAGACCGGCTGCAGAAGATAGGGATTTCCGGACATCCGCACAGTATCCTCCACAGAAAAGACAACCTGCTGCCCCAGTCCTATCCTGTCCTGATTGACACGAATCGTACTGAGCTGAGGAGCCTTAGGTCCGGACGGACCTTTCTCGCAACCCTGAACGGCAAATAATGCCAGCACCGCACAGCCTGCCAGAATCAGTATTCTCCTCATAGCCGTACCGATTACACTGTCATTATCTCTTTTTCCTTATTGGCCAGGATGGTGTCGATTTTCTTGTTGAAGTTGTCGACCTCCTTCTGAACATCGTTCTCAGCGTCCTTGGCCATATCCTCGGCCAAACCGTCCTTCTGCGCCTTCTTCAGCAGGTCGTTGGCGTCCTTGCGGGCGTTGCGGATGGAGATTTTAGCCGATTCACCGGCAGCTTTCGATTTCTTCACCAGCTCCTTACGGCGGTCCTCAGTGAGAGGCGGAACATTGATGCGGATATGCTCGCCGTTGTTCTGGGGAGTGAAGCCGAGGTTGGCGTCCATGATGGCCTTCTCGATCTTCGGTATCATGTTCTTCTCCCAGGGCTGAATCAGCATCGTGCGGGCATCCGGCACCGTAATGCTTGCCACCTGGGGCACGGGAGTAGGATTGCCGTAGTAGTCCACCATGACGCTGTTGAACACTGCGGGATTGGCCTTGCCGGCCCTCAAGGTCTTGAGGTCCTCTTCCAGATAGTTGACGGCCTCGGTCATCTTCTTCACTGCTGCTGCAATGATGTCTTTTGCATTATCTGCCATAATATTTTCTGTTTTTAGTTGTTATTTCCTTACAATGGTTCCTATCTTCTCTCCGGCGAGCAGCCTGCCCAGATTGCCCTCCCTGTTCATATCGAACACGACTATCGGCATATCGTTGTCCTTGCACAGGGCGAATGCGGTGCTGTCCATGACCTTAAGGCCGTCCGAGAGGGCCTTGTCAAATGTCAGCTCGTCGTATCTTGTAGCATTGGGGTCCTTCTCAGGGTCGGCGGTATAGACCCCGTCCACGCGGGTGCCCTTGAGCAGTGCCCCGGCACCTATCTCGCAGGCCCTCAGAGCCGCTGCGGAATCAGTGGTGAAGAACGGATTGCCGGTGCCTCCGGCTATCAGGGCCACTGCGCCGTGCTCCATGGCCGCTACCGCATTGTCTCTGGTATAATATTCGGCGATGGGCTTCATCGGGGTCGAGGTGAACACCTCCGCGTCCACTCCGGCACTGCGGATGGCCATTGCCAGGCCGAGGCTGTTAATCACCGTCGCAAGCATACCCATGCGGTCGCCGCCCACACGGTCAAAGCCCTTGCCCGCACCTGAAAGTCCTCTGAAAATGTTGCCGCCGCCCACTACGATGGCGACCTGCACTCCGCTCCTTACGGCCTGAGCCACCTGGGCGGCATAGCGGGCCAGCATCCCTTCATCGATGCCGCGTCCCTCATTGCCCCCGAGGCTCTCCCCGCTGAGCTTGAGCAATACTCTTTTATACTTCATCTTCTGTAAATTCTGTTTTATCCTACAAATTTACGGAAAATTTCCTTTCAATCCAGCGTCCGCCCATATTTTCACCTCCCGCTGCGCCGAATTTCCAATCAAAATCACGCCAAATTTCCAAACTGCGCTTTTAAATCACTGACAATCAGGCTCACCTTACAAAATAGCAGCGGATTATTTTTCATCGGCGAGGATGGCATCGATGTCGGAATGTACGGGAGTGCCGGTGGCAAAATCCCAGAGGGTGACGGAGCGGATGTTGTAGTAGTAGTACCAGTAGTAAAAGAGCTGCTGGATATAGTCCTGGCGGGCGAGGTCCTTGGCATCGCGGGCATCGTTGAGCTCCAGAACATTCATGCGGCCGATGAGGAAGGACTCGACGGAGGCCTGGTAACGGGCCGAGGCGACACGGTCGGACTCCCGGGCGAGTTCCAGCTGGCCGGCCTGGTTGTTGAACTGCTCAGTGAGCAGGAAGATGTCCTGGTTGAAATTCAGTTCCTCCTGCTGCAGCTGGGAATGCACCACATCGCGGTCACTCTCGGCCATGCGTACCTGCCCCTTGCGCTTGCCCCAGTCCAGAATCGGCACCGACAGCCCTACCGAGACCACTTCCTGATCCCGGATATCGTTGTAGGCCATGGCCAGCTCCCGGTTCACTCCGGAATAACCGACTGTCACATTGAGGTCTACCTGATAACGCTGCCCCTTGGCTATGGCCACATTGTAATCGGCTTCCAGCTTGCGGCGCTGGATGTTCTGGGCAAATGAGCTGTTGGCCAACGCCTTGTCCAGCACGTCCTCATAACGGAGCACCGGCAGGGGGACGGCCTCGGGCAGCACGGCCACTATGGTGTC
>DXAT01000035.1 GCA_019116965.1 Candidatus Coprenecus pullistercoris | reverse complement strand
ATCTCGGTTTACATGAACCCATCAAACAAGCATCAAAACGAGGCCCGGAGATAAAAGAAAAAGCAGCCAGAGTGACTCTAACTGCTTTATTTTCAAGTGGTGCCACCGGGAATCGAACCAGGGACACAAGGATTTTCAGTCCTTTGCTCTACCAACTGAGCTATGGCACCGTGTTTGGTTTGGGAGTGCAAAAGTAAGAGATATTTCGGAATTTGCAAAATTTTCTGAAGAAATGATTACCTTAGCGACTCGTCCAAAGACAAAAAGACAGGGCCGAAATGTATGTAGACGTCATCATACCGCTGAAATTCAAGGATTCCGTAACCTACTCCGTACCTCAGGAGCTGGAGGGCCGGATAACGCCCGGAAGCATAGTCAGGGTAACACTGGTAGGAAGACTCTACACTGCAGTCGTTCTGAAAGTCAAGGACACCCCGGAGTTCGATGCCTCAAAGATAAAGCCGATCCGGGAGATTGTCAATTTTCCGCCGGTAACCCAGGACAACATGGAATTTCTGCGGCAGGTCGCCTCATACTACATGTGCTCCCTTGGAGAGACCTTTCGGTTCGCCGCACCTTCCACTGTAAAGGCCCTGAAACATACCGGAACACGGAAAACGGACACAGGTAACAGCTCAACGGAACTCCGCGAGGCTGTTTCAGCCCCCATGCCTATTCTCTCAGATGAGCAGAAACGCGCAGCAGACAATATCAGGGCGTTTTTCAACACCGGCAGGAATGTCCTGCTGCACGGGGTCACAGGCTCCGGCAAAACCGAAATCTATATCACACTTGCCGAAGAGTACCTGAAAAGAAATCTGAATGTACTATATCTCGTGCCCGAGATTGCATTGAGCCGGCAGATACAAAAGCGGCTGGCCGCGCACTTCGGAGACTCGCTGATTGTCTACCATTCCGGACAGACTGCCGCCCACAAACGGGATGTATACGGGCAGACCGCATGCAGTGGAAAACCCCACATAATCCTGGGACTGCGCTCGGCCCTGTTCCTTCCGTTCAGCCGGCTCGGCCTGATCGTCGTGGACGAGGAGCACGACAATTCGTACAAGCAGACAGACCAGGCTCCACGGTATCACGGCCGCGACACCGCGCTCATGCTGGGCCGTATCCATAAATGCCCGGTCCTGCTCGGATCCGCCACGCCATCATTTGAAAGCATATACAATGTCCGCAACGGCAAACTGGGTCTGGTACTGCTGAGCAGCCGCTACTACGGTGGTGAAGACTGCACGGTCACAGTCGTCGACATGGTCAGAGAACGGCGGAAAAGAGCTGTCAAGGGGCCGTTCTCCCTAATTCTGCTCAAAGCCATCGCCCAAAGACTGGAAAGGCATGAGCAGGCGCTGGTTTTCCGTTCAAGGAGGGCGTACGCCACTGCGCTGGAATGCCCGGAATGCGGCCATATACCCAAATGCCCACGCTGCAATATTCCCATGAGCTATCACAAGTTCAACGACAGTCTCAGCTGCCACTACTGCGGTCATTCCGAAAAGGCCGCATCCGCATGCCCTGTATGCGGCAAAGGGACCATGCAGGCTTTGGGCGACGGCACTGAGAGGATTGAAGAGGAGCTGCATGGTCTGTTTCCCGACGCAAGGATCGAACGGTTCGACTCCGACACAGTCCGGGACAAGAAGGAAGAAGCCAGGATTCTAAAAGAATTCGCCGACGGAGACATTGACATACTGGTCGGCACACAGATGATTTCCAAAGGTTTTGATTTCAGCCGGCTCACTCTTACTGCTGTTCTGAAAGCAGAGGCCGTGACACAGGTCTTCGACTTCAGGGCTGACGAAAAGGCACTTCAGCTGCTGCGGCAGCTCATGGGCAGGGCCGGAAGAAGGAATGTGCCCGGAGAAATGATCGTACAGACATCCCAGGCAGGACACCCGGTATTCGACATGCTGCTGCACCCGGGACTTACCGACAGCAATCCCATGTTGGAAGAACGGTACGAGTTCGGATACCCCCCATTTTCCAGGATTATCCGACTCACCGTTAAATCCCAAGACAAGGACAAAGCGCTGCAAAGGGCAAACGAAATCAAAGATATCGTCCGGATGGCCGGATTCAGCGACATAACCGGTCCTGCCGCACCTCCCGTAGAAAGAAGCGCGGGGGAATTCAGGCAGCATCTGCTGATCAAGACCGACCGGGCCAAAAGCTGGGCAAGGGAAAAATCCCGGCTCTACGGCTCACTGCGCAGCATCCCGGCATCTGAACTGACAATAGATGTTGATCCCGTCTATTAAAAGGCCGCACCCACCTCAGGCACAGCCTTTCAATGGGAGACCGAACTCTTCGCCTGCCCGGGAGACATACTGTACTTCATGGGAAAGCGTGCCGCTTCCCAGCTCCGGAATAAATTAAAAGAGGACATCCGGAACCGGACATCCTCCTAAGAAGTTCTTCATGTACTCTTGTAAAATTATTTTTTACAAAAGTATCAATATGTAACTAATACAATTTATTACTGCATCAATAATAATGTGGCAAATCTACAATTCGGATGTACTTTTATAGAACATAACGGAAAATGGATGGCTGCCCGATAGTACAATAATGCTACAATCAGCGCTCCGACATGCTCTCACGATACTTTTGCGGAGACACGCCGTGTTTTTTCTCAAAAGCCCTTCTGAAAGTAGACAGAGAGCCGAATCCTGACAGTTCCGCGACATCCACCGAGGAATACCGGGATTGCTTGTCCGCCAGCATTTTCTCCGCATGCCGAAGTCTCCTCTCGTTGATATAATCGTAAAAAGTCGTACCGAGCTCCTTGTTGATATAGTTGGACAGCGTCGTCCTGTTGGTTCCGAGTTCGGACGCAAGCTGGCTCAGCGTCAGGCGCGGTGTTCGGACAAAATAGCCGTCCGAAGACAGCGCCTCCAGCTTCTCGGCAAAATGAAAGGAGTACACACCGGACTGATGAGAATCAGGCTCGGCCTCCGTCGGCTCCACCGGGATAGCGGGAGTCTTGTAGCGGTATGTCTTGTATGCGACCAGTCCCCAGCTGCAAAGAAGAGTCATATAATACACCGCGTCAAGAAGAGTATCCTGCCTGGACGAGACAAAGAACCAAAGTACAAGGTTCGGCACCAGAATCGCCACGCTGGCCCACACCCACTTCACATCCATGTGCGTGATATCGGACAGGTTGGCTTTCAACGCTTTCCTATAAAGTATTGTCTTGTAGAACACTATGCAGATGCACACTCCAGAGAACACAGCCGAATACACGACCTGCGCCCGGAACATGGCCTCGCTTGGGAATATGACATAGAGCACGGTCATCAGCGGGAAAGACGCCATCAGCAGAATATCCTTCCGAAGAGTCATCTTGCCAGGAGTCAGCAACTCGAAGGCATAGATTACATACAGCGGCACAGCCCAATTGTCTACAGACAGCAACAGTCTGTAAAGAAAAGAATCCTCCGCGACAAAATCGAACACATACAGGATATCCTTGGCGATATACACTGCGTAGATAAGAAGAATCACGCCGAGCACTGTCCTGATCCGCGTCCTGTCAAGCACGAACAGATACAATACGGCCATCAAGGCAAACAAGCCGGCGGTAAGCCCGTTAACAAATATGGTCACCTCATACGACATGGCTCGAAATCTCTACCTACTACTACCCGCAAGGCTCCCGGAATCACCTCGAGCGTCATGGGTGTCGTCCCTACGACCTCACCGTCTATCTCCACCCTGTCGGGCCTGCGCGTGAATACCGATACCCGGCCGGCCAACCGGTGCGAGACTTCCCTGACGCTATATATAGTGCCTTTGAAAAGACGCTTGAAAAGCAGAATAAACTTGATTTTCGGGATTTTGGACGCCACCATGACATTGACCAGCCCGTCATCGGCCAGGGCATCCGGCACCTGCATCATACCGCCGCCACTGTACTTTCCGATACCGAAGCCTATCGAGAACGCCTTTCCTGTAAAATACTTCTTGCCGTCGACCACTACTCTCGAACGGTTGGACCTGCGGCCTAAAAGCGCCTTGAAGGCGGCCTTGACATAGGACAGATCATCGCTCTTTCCCTTGTTCTTGGCGACATTGCAGTAATAACAGATATTCGCATCAAGTCCCACGCCCGCCACATTGACCATAAAACGCGTATTTCTCACTCCGGCTTGGGAATACTCCACCCGGCCTATATCCTGCATGACCGTCCGGCCGGCGATTATGGTCTCGATGGCCTTCCCGTAGTCTCCGGGGATCCTGAACATCCTGGCCCAGTCGTTGGCCGATCCGGCCGGCAGAACGGCCACTGTCACATCCTCAACCGGGACCTCGCGCTGATGAAACAGTCCGTTGACCACCTCGTGCAGGGTTCCGTCCCCTCCTACCGATATTATCTTCCTGAAACCGCGCCTGAGCGCATATATCACCAGCTCCACAGCATGATATCGATGTGTTGTGAATACCTCCTCAAATCGGAAACCTCTTTCCTTCAACATATTGGACAACAGCGGCCACTCAGTGGCCACCTTTCCTCCCGCCGCATTGGGATTCACAACCGCTATCCACTTACTGTCACTCATATGTTCATAAAAATTTCCGCAAAACTAATATTAATTATCTCTCGGACGAAAAGATTTTCTAAATTTGCAGGTTAGCATAAAGTATCAACATGGGTAAAATTATAGCAGTTGCAAACCAGAAAGGAGGAGTCGGAAAGACCACCACTTCCATCAACCTGTCCGCTTCATTGGCTGTTTTGGAGAAGAAGACATTGCTGATTGACGCTGATCCCCAGGCCAACACCACATCAGGTCTGGACTTCGACCCCAATTCCGACAAAGGCAAGACCATATACGAGGTTCTGATCGGAAAGAAGACGATGAAGGACATCATTGTGGATACCGAGATAAAGGATCTCAAGATAGCTCCCTCACACATAGATCTCGTGGGCGCGGAAGTGGATCTTCTCAAGATCGAGGACAGGGAACTGGCTCTAAGAAACGCCCTCGCCGGAATAAAAGACGAGTTCGAGTACATCGTCATAGACTGCCCTCCTTCCCTCGGCCTCATAACGGTGAACTGCCTTACTGCCGCGGACTCGGTGATCATTCCCGTACAGACCGAGTACTTTGCGCTGGAGGGACTGAGCAAACTGCTCAACACCATAAAGCTCATACAGGCACAGCTCAATCCCAAGCTGAGGATAGAAGGATTCCTGCTGACCATGTTCGACGGCCGCCTGAGACTCGCCAACCAGGTGGTGGAGGATGTCCGGCGCAACTTCGGGAACATGGTGTTCAATACTGTCATAGCCCGCAATGTGCGCCTCAGTGAGGCTCCGTCGCACGGCAAACCGGTCATACTGTACGACGCTATATCGGCCGGCACCAACAATTACCTCAACCTGGCGAGAGAAATCATCTCCAAAAACTAATACAGAGAACAATACATGGCAAGCAAACGAGACGCATTGGGTAAAGGCCTCGGAGCACTGCTCCCCGGAATAGATTCCAGGAGCTATGCTCCCGCTGAGGCAGCTGCATCCAATCCCGCAGCTATCTGCGGCATACCTGTCGACAAGATTTCAGCCAACCCGTACCAGCCCAGAAGCAATTTTGACGAGGAGGCTCTGGCTGAACTTACCGAATCGATACGCCAACTCGGCATAATACAGCCCATCACCGTACGCCGGATAGGACTCAAATACCAGATAATAAGCGGAGAGCGCAGGTTCAAGGCCGCCAAGGCCGCAGGACTTGAGACCATACCTGCATATATCGTCGACACAGACGACCACGGCATGCTGGAAATGGCCATCGTAGAGAATATCCAGAGGGAGAATCTCGACGCCATCGAAGTGGCTCTCAGTTTCCAGAGGCTCATGGACGAATGCGACCTCACACAGGAGAGCATGGCCGATAAAGTCGGTAAAAAGAGAGCGACAGTAGCCAATTATCTCAGACTGCTCAAGCTGCCCGCACAGATACAGGTAGCGATCAGGGACGGAAAGATATCCATGGGACACGCCAAGGCCATCCTGTCCCTCAACGAGCCGGACATGCAGCTCGCCCTGTGTGACGAGATTATCAGAAAAAGTCTCTCGGTGAGACAGGCTGAGACAAAAGCGCAGAACATACTCAGAAAAGCTTCCGATAATGAGAGAAATCAGGAGAAGAAATCCGTGGGAGAGCTTCCGGACTCTTATTATAAAATGATTGAAATCGTCGGAAAGTATTTCGGGAACCGTGTCTCACTCAAAAGATCAGAGCAGGGAAAGGGAAGTATCACGATTCAATTCTCTTCAGACGCGGAAGTGGAATCATTTTTGAAAGCAATCGAACAGATCAGATAAAACAGACAATAAGTGCGGAAGATCATATTGATAGCCATAATACTGTTGACCGTCCCGCTGACCGTACACGCACAGTACATCAACGGAACGGGCGGTACCGCATCCGCGGCTACAGGTACCTCCTCCTCTTCCGACTCATCCTCCAAGGCTGACTCCTATACTTTGAAAAGATATTTCAATGCCTTGGCCCACAGAGACTCCATGCCGATAGGATGGGCTTTCGGAAGCTCGGTCATCCTGCCGGGAACAGCCCAAATCTACAATGGAGACTACTGGAAGCTGCCCATCGTATATGCCGGCATAGGAGGCATGATAGGAGGCGGAGTCTACTACAACTCCCAGTTCAAAAAGACCGGGAGCGAAAGCGACAAGCTCGCCCGCAACCTGTTCTTCATAGGCGCAGCGGCATTCTACTGGGGCCAGATGCTTGACGGAGCCGCGAGCTATGACTCCTACAGGGAGCATCTGCCAGGCAGAGCCACCATATACTCCGCCCTGCTGCCAGGATTGGGCCAGATCTACAACCGCGAATTCTGGAAACTGCCCATATACTACGGAGGGTTGGCTGTGGCCGGATACTGCTGGTACTACAACAACCTGCAGTACCACCGTTTTCAACATGAGTACAACTTAGCCTCACAGCCAGGAGGCAACTACACCGGATCACTATCCGTAGACAATCTGCAATACTACAGAGACTACTACAGACGCTACAGAGACTATTCCATAGTAGCGACCGTGCTCATCTACATACTTCAGATAATTGACGCCGATGTATTCGCGACCATGGGAGAATTTGATGTCAACCAAAGTCTCAGCATGGACCTGCAACCGGTCATCATAGAACCGCTTAATTACGAATTCACCACCAATTACACCTCCGCCATGCCTGTCGGCAACGCCGTCGGCGTAGGCCTCAACTTTACATTTTAGAGACATGAGAAAGACACTGCTGCTGATTCTATCCGCCACCCTCCTGATTCCGATGGTCTCATACTCCAAGAACACATCAGGAAAAGACAGGGAGAAACGGGGAATGACCATGTATGCCTATCCCGACAAAAAAAGCCTGATGAGGGAAATCGACTCCTTGGTAAAGGCAAATGAGACGCTTATGAACGAGCTTGACAGCCTCTACCGCAGATACTCCGACCTGGAGATATACGAGGAACTTGCCGAGGCGGACTCTCTCAATCCAGGGCTCGACGGAATATCAGAGCCGTACATATTCCCTTCAGACACAGCGCTGTCAAGAGACTCTCTTCTCAGTATCTGGTACCGGATGGGAGATCTGACGGTGGACATGGAGCCTTCGGACATCGATTCCGCAGTCATGCTGTCCGACATACCGGACTCAGTATACATAGACCGCCTTCAGAGACTCAGCTGCTTCGTTTCCGTCCCGTACAACAGCATCATCCGCAACCACATCATCTACTATACACAGAAGATGCCGGACAAGATGGAAAAGATACTCGGACTGTCTGCCTACTACATACCCATATTCGAGGAGATTTTCAACAAATACGACCTTCCGCTGGAGCTCTCCACCATGGCCGTCATAGAATCGGCCCTAAACGCCAAGGCCGTCTCCCGTGCCAAAGCCAAAGGCATGTGGCAGTTCATGTACTCCACCGCAAAACGCTACGGACTGACAATCAACTCGTATGTGGACGAGAGATTTGACCCGATAGCATCAGCTGACGCCGCCGCCCGCTATCTGCGGGACTCCTACCGCATCTTCGGTGACTGGAATCTGGCCATAGCCTCATACAACTGCGGAGCCGGCAATGTCAACAAGGCGATCAGACGCTCAGGCGGCTCGAAGGACTTCTGGAAGATATATCCGTATCTGCCAAGGGAAACAAGAGGCTATGTTCCGTCGTTCTACGCGGCTCTCTACGCCATGCGGTACTACAAGGAGCACAATCTCACGCCTGATGTGATATCCATGCCGGCACATACTGATACATTGAGAATCAACAAGATGCTTCATTTCGAGCAGATTGCCCACTTTACGGGTATAAGCATCGACGAGCTGAGGGCACACAATCCCCAGTACCTGCACGACATCATTCCCGGTACTGAAAAAGAATACATCCTCCAGCTGCCGTATCAGTACACCAACGCTTTCATAGACCACGAGTCCGAGATATACACCTACAATGACTCGCTGTACTTCAACGCGACAGCGATGAAGAAGATACAGCAGGCCGCACAGCCGTCCAAGATCATACACCGCGTAAGAAGCGGCGAGACTCTGAGCCATATCGCCCTCAAGTACGGTGTATCCGTCAGAAACATACAGAGATGGAACGGCATCGGGACCAATATCAGGGTCGGACAGAGACTCGCCATCTATACCAATGGCAGCGGACCTGCAGCAAGCCGCTCATCCTCAGGAGGAAAGGTATCCACCACCACATCCAACGGTTATGTTATGTACACAGTCCGTTCCGGAGACACATTGTGGGATATCGCCAAAAAATTCAACGGCGTGACCGTCAGCGACCTTCAGCGTCTCAACGGTCTGAACCGCAACAGCAAGATATACCCAGGTAAAAAGCTCAGGATCAAAAAGGCACAGTAAGCTGGAACCGCAGACCTAAAGCGTCCTTTGACCTGTCCTCATATCCGGACAGCGAGCATTTCAGATTGAGGTTTAGCCATACGGCGGGCTTGTATGTCAGAAGAACATACAGGCCCGCTCCCTTTCCATAATACGCCGGCACCGAGAACGAACCGGGCACATCTCCCTCGTAACAGTATATTCTTGAATCCCATCCCTGCGTCCAGAACACAGTAGCCCTGACCGCGCATCTGAAACGCCCTGACCGCGCCGTATACGCCGCCTGCTGGTAAATAAGTCCCCCGACCTCCCCGCTCCAGCATCCCTCCGCACGGGTCGATGCCCCGAATCCGCCCGGCGACATGAACTCATACTCCACTCTCACCCGCGCCTGGCTGGTCTGACGGCCGCCGTCCCGGCTCCAGATCAGCTTACCGTACAGAGAATGTCCCGTCCCGGACTCCCAGGAACAGTCCGCGGACATCCTGAACGAATGAGACGGCTCTCTCACTCCGAACCTTGCAAACGGATAATAAGTATACTCCGCATTGGATGACAGGACGACATCCCGCACGGGCGACCAGCGCACTGCAGCCGAGATGCCATGTTCATTGTTCACATTGCTCCGGCAATAGGCTCCTGCATGAGTCGCTATATAGTCCTTGGAATAATACCTGTAGACCACGGCAAGCTCAGCGTCCGACAGCAAGGGACACACTGCCCCGACAATCCCGGCAAAATCCAGGTCCTTGTCCAGCGCCGCCTCACCGAAAATCCTCGTTCCCCTCAATGACAGCATGAAATCCAGCGAGGCGTTGCCCCACCAGCCGTCATAGCGCAGATGCGCATTGTAATAGGATTTCCTGCGGCCGTCCAGCCTGTCATAGCTGTAGGCCGCCCCGGTCATCCCTGCCTTCAGCCATTTGCCGCGCCAGGAGACATTCACTCCCGCCAGACGCTCCCGCATAGCATCCTTTGCCGCGATATCCGCAGCGTTGTCATGAAGACCGTCCTCAGGTTTTGTGGTAAAATAATGTCCGTCCACCTTCGCGTCCTGACCGTTGTCCGAATAAAAGACAGAAGCCTCCACTCCGGCCGGAAATGCGACCGTTAGTCCGGCTCCGTGAAAATAGCCGTTTTCGTCAGTGGACGAGTACGGCCTTACTCCGGCTTCCATCCGTAACACTGCCGAAGGAGACGAGAGTCCCGACATGGAAAAACCGTTCCAGAGGACCAGCCCCTGCCCGAAGCGCAGCGAATAATCCCCGACGACAGCGCTTTTAAGCACATAACATCCGTCACGCGAGAGGCTGATGTCCCGCACAGACAAAAAGGCCGAGTAAAAATCCGGGAATGTATGCTCACCTGCATCGCTTTCAAGAGTCAGACCCGCTCCGTACCTTCCTCCTGAAGATGCCTTGATTTTGGTCAACAAAGGGACGGGCAGTCCGTCCGCATCCTCATCATCCCGCCTGATGTTCCACCGTGTCCTGAAAAGCGCCCTGCCGGACAAGTCCATTTTCCGCCGCGTTCCGACAGTACCGAAAGATATGAACGGTATCAGATCACGCACTTTACCCATGTCGAATCCGTCCACCAATGCCAGTTCGGCTCCTGATGCGACGGCACCGAACTCCTCGCGGTATTCCAACAGGCTCACTATCATAAACGGAGTCATCCCGGGCAGGCCTTCGAGAGTCTCCCTGTCCGCTCTGTTGATATCAACAGGATGCTCCGTCAGCTCAGTCAGGTACTCCACCAAGGCCTCATGACCGCCATACCCGTCCTCACTCTGCCGCTCTATCATCCTTATCACGCTTTCAGGCAAATCCTGAGCCGACAAGACGGCATGACTCAAGAAAAAAGCCGCTCCGAGAAGGGCGGCTCCGTATATTCTCATCTTCCCCTCAAATCTCCCGCACATACCAGACTTATTTCACTTCAGGACTACATACTCAATCGACCTTGAACTTGTATTTTATCTCTTTCAGTTCCCTGTTGGCCTTTTCTATCTTGGAAGCCAGGTCACTCTTGAAGGCCACGACCTTCTCCATCACGGCCGGATCACCAGTTCCGATAATCTGCGCCGCAAGGATAGCCGCGTTCTTGGCCCCGTCGAGAGCGACAGTCGCCACAGGTATGCCGGAAGGCATCTGCAGGATAGACAGCACCGAGTCCCAGCCGTCCATCGAGTTGGATGACTTGATGGGCACGCCGATAACCGGCACCGGAGTATAGGCTGCTATGACACCCGGCAGATGAGCCGCACCTCCGGCTCCTGCGATTATCACCTTGATGCCCCTCTCCTTGGCCGCAGTGGCGAACTGCATGACCTGCACAGGCACCCTATGGGCCGAGAGAGCGTTGATTTCAAACGGTATTTCCAAAGAATCGAGGAAGTCGGCGGCCTGTTTCATGACGGGCATGTCCGAAGTGCTTCCCATTATTATAGATACTATCGGTTTCATGCCGCAAATTTAAGCCAAAAAAACTTTATTTATGCTTTTTTTGCCTTACTTTTGCGTTATGGACAGAATCAGACTTCACGACAGGAATTTCAAGCTTTTCATTTCCAATGAGAAGATAGAGGAAGCTGTCAGAAAGACGGCACTGAGACTCAACCACGACTACGCGGACGGTGACATTCCGGTCATACTCAGCGTACTCAACGGTTCTTTCATGTTTACTGCATCGCTCATGAGACACATCGACTTCCTCTGCGAGCTTTCTTTCGTAAAGATGGCCTCATACTGCGGAACCTCGTCCACAGGGCAGGTAAGACAGCTTATCGGCGTATCGGACAGCCTCAAAGGCCGCAGGGTAATCATAGTGGAGGACATAGTGGACACCGGCAGAACCATCACCGACATGTATGCCCTGCTGCAGGATATGGGCGTGAGTGACATCCGGGTCTGCACCCTGTTCCTAAAACCGGACGCCTACAAGGGCTGCGTGAGGATTGACTATCACGCCATGGAGATAGGCAACGAGTTCATCGTCGGCTACGGTCTTGACTACGACCAGCTCGGACGCCAGCTCCAGGACATCTACATCGTCGAATAATCATCATAACTAACTGTATAATAAAATCACAGACACCATGAAATATTACATTCTTTTCGGTCCTCCGGGAGCAGGCAAGGGCACACAGGCCACAGCAATGGTAGAAAAATACAATCTCCGCCACATATCCACAGGAGAGCTTCTCCGCAAGGAAATAGCAGCCGGCAGCGAGCTGGGGCTCAAAGCCAAGGCCCTTATAGATGCAGGGGCGCTCGTCCCTGACGAAATCGTGGAAGGGATGATAGAATCGGAATTCAATACCGTGAAAGACGTGGAAGGATTCCTTCTCGACGGATTTCCACGCACCACGGCACAAGCCACGGCACTTGACGGAATGCTCGCCAAAAAGTCCGAGGAAGTCACTGCTGTCGTTTCCATCATGATACCTGATGAAATGATTAAGGAGCGCATCAAGCACAGGGCTTCCATCGAAGGAAGGGCCGACGATGCGAATGACGAGACCATTGCAAACAGAATCAGAACATACCACGACAAGACAGAACCCCTCGTAGGCTATTACAAGGAAAACGGCAAGTACCACGAGATCGACGGCACTGGCACCATCGACGAAGTCAGGAGCAAGATATTCGGCCTCATGGACAGATTCTGACATCAAGGCAACCGGCACTATTGTCCTTTACCGGACATGAAATCGAGTAGGAGGAAAACAAAACGGTTTTCTTCCTACTTTTTTTCATGCAAATTTTCTCACCCGTTTTCTCCAGGCCGCTATTTTTGCCATGACGGAGCCGACCTCCACACCGTCTCCAAGTTGCCCGGCCACGCCAACATCCGCACAACCCAGGTCTACGCAAAGATAGTGGACGAAAGCAAGCGCAGACTCAAGTCCATGGCCATATCCGCAATACCTGTCCTGCACCTCACAATGATTACCCGCCTGTACTAAGGCATATATACAAGCAACAGGTCCTCAGCAGACACTGGAGCGCCGGAAGAATATCTTTTCTCCACGCCGCACCAATCATCTACGACACCTCATACGATGCTTTTACGGAAAATATGCGTATCCTATTTTCAGCAACATGCAGATCTTAGTATCTGTTATTATTTTCTTTGTGCAAATAACTGAATATCAATACCGTATATCAAAGCCAGCAAAACAGATAAGGCCGTGTTGAGGCTGATTCCAGGCAAAAAGGGCCGTATCTGTTACAAAGCTGCGGCAGTAAGCAGGTGAATATGTGTGCGTTGTGACGATTACCGGATTACAGATAGCGTAGTTGCTTGCGACATCTGCATCAGCATACAGGCCGACCTGACCTGCCCGACACCGGCAGCCGGCTCTGTTCAGCCTGCTTAACATAACGGGCGGAATAGCTACAAAGCAGCACCTGTTTGGTACAGAATTTACCGACATATCAGCATGATACCTTGGCATCACCACATTGAACATAAATCTATCAACGATGCCGCCTTCTACATCAGGAATACGACATCAGAAAACTGGAGCCGGGCAATATTACAAAGAAGCTGCCTCAGACATAAAAGTTCCGCACAGATGATAAGATCGTCTTTCTGAATCCTTTTCAACAATTTCCCCAATTCCCTCTTGTTATAAGCCTTTGTACCGCTAATAGTTTCCTCTATCCATCCGTCAATAACGAGATTGTTCTTATTACAGAAATTATTTATCTCAAATCTCTGGTTCTCGACAGTCTGTTTGTCGCTGCTTACTCTGATGTATCCGTATATCATAGCTCATTTTGATTTTGTGTACATTTGCACAAATAATCAAAATACGGACAATGGTACTCACAATAATTGTAATAGTAACTCTTATTTTCCTCGCTGTCTGGCTCCGCTCCTCGAAAGGCCGGATAGGAGAACAACGGGTCGCGCATATCCTCGGCAGACTGCCAAAAGACAGATACCGGGTAATCAACAATCTGCTCATGCGTACATCATCAGGCAGCACCACCCAGATTGACCACATAGTAATATCCGAATACGGCATATTCGTCATCGAGACCAAATTCTACAAAGGCTGGATCTACGGAGGCGAGAACAGCGAATACTGGACACAGAACATTTACGGGCACAAATACTCCCTGCGCAACCCCATACATCAGAACCAGGGACACATCAGGGCACTGAAACACCTCCTCAAAGACTTCGGCGACATCTCTTTCATCTCCATTGTGGCATTCTCCCGGCAATGCCGCCTCGGAGTCAACACCTCCACTCCAGTCATCTACTGGGGCCAGATACCCCGGATAATCAGCCAATTCAGAGACAAGTGCCTTACCCACGAGCAAGTTATCAGCATCTACAACCGCCTCATCGAATCCAACCGTGACTCCAAAGAGTCACGCAAAGAGCACATACGCAATGTCCGCACCAACGAACAAAGGCGTGACACCGCAGTCGCCTCCGGCAAATGCCCCCGTTGCGGCGGCACCCTCATCCTCCGCCACGGCCCCTACGGCTCCTTCTACGGCTGCTCCAACTACCCCCACTGCCGCTACATCCTCAAATAATCAGCTTTGCTCCACGCATCTTTTTCCATACCTTTGCAAAAAAGACAACCAATGGAAAAATATACCAAAGTAGCCCTGACCATAGACGAACAGATAGAACTGCTTGAAGGAAGAGGACTTGACATTCCCGATACGGATAGGACCGCAAGACATCTGTCCAATATCAGTTATTACAGGATGAGCGCATACATGATACCTTTCCGCAAGCCCAATCCTGACGGAAGCCTCTCAAACGACTTCATTCCCGGCACCACATGGAACGACATAAATAGCCTGTACCGCTTCGACAGGAAACTCCGGCTCCTTGTATTCGATGCCATAGAAAGGATAGAAGTAGCCCTCCGCACCAAACTCATATACCAACTCAGTCTGAAATACGGCTCTCACTGGCAGAATGAGGCCTCAATATTTCTGCCGCCTCGCACCAACGGGAAAACAGGGATACATCTTGATGTATATGCCGACATACAAAGACATATAACAGAACAGCTTACAGCCAACAGGAAAGTCACTTTCATCAAGCACTACCTCAGCAAATATGATGACCCTCCGACACCTCCGAGTTGGATGAGCGTTGAGTTACTCTATTTCAGCGAACTTTCCAAAATCTGTCAGAACCTCAAGAGCCGCAAGGACAGGACAGACATTGCTAAAGCATTTGGTCTGGCCGACGACAAGACCTTCTGCTCATGGCTCCATACACTCAATTATGTAAGGAACATCTGCGCACATCACGCAAGACTTTGGAACATTTTACTGGATATTTCCCCGGTGAAATATATCAATAAAGACTCCGGCAAGGTATGGCTCACAGACGAAGAAGTTAATATTGCTCAAAGCAAAAGACTGTACTACACCCTATGCATTATATTATACCTGCTCCAGAGCGTCAATCCCAATCATCATTTCCGGGAGCAGTTCAGATCATTACTGCAGAAATACCCTATTGTCGATGTCAGATACATGGGATTTCCTGAGGATTGGCACAAGCACCCCTTATGGAAAATTTAGAAAATCTTGCATCGTTCAAAAATTTTCTGCTATCTTTGCTTCACGAAAGCAAATGAGCCTCCCAGGCGAGCCGCAAGGCAGCATACTTGGGGGGCGTTTTCAATTTTATTCACCACCTATATCGCCCGCCCATTCCCGGTGTCAGCCGTGCGCCCGTCCTCACGCCATAAGCTCCGCTCCGCCAGCCCCACCGCTGACCACTCCAAAAGCCCCACAAGCCGCAAGACTGATGACTACTGCAACTCCACCTCAAAGTCAGGCTTCTGATAAAAGAATGCCAGACATACACACATAAAAAATAAGGACCGCCGAATGACGATCCCTTTATTCTTTCTACAAAATTGTAAATCCTAACACTTATTCCACACCACATCCTTCCCGAATACCCGTTCCAGCTCCCCATTCCTCTTGACTATCCAATACTTGAACCCCAGAAACTCCTTGTCCACCGCCAGTTCATTCCGCACATTCTCCTCATTCTCAGCCTCGGGATTGAATAGATAGTCGCACACCAGCCCCTGGAACCTGTTCATCACACTCACAAAATAATCGAAAAACTGCTTCTCCTTAATAGTCCTGATTTTACCCCTGCCGTTGAACAGAACCCCCAGAAACTCCGCCGTCATCCCGGCCTGCTCTGAACCATGCACAGCCGAGAACCTGGCAACCCCGTTCTCAAAATCAATATCCTGCACTATCTCCTCCTCAATATTCACATCCAGAGGATTCAGCATCCCATCAAACCGGTTGGACTTCTTCCCATTGCAATACCTGCAAGACAGCAGCAGATTCCTCCAGTCCTGCCTCAGCTCCGGATGCCCGGCCTTACTCATGAAATGCTCCACCTCAAAATCCGTCACCACAGTCCGCTCACATGCATAGCATTTACTATGCTGGTCTCGTAGCATCCGCACATCCTCCCCATCATACGCAGAAGTCCGGCTCAAAGACTCCGGCACCTTCTCACTCTTAGCAACCCGTATCATAACCCAAGCACATCCTTAACCCTGTCCGCAAACCTCATCTTCATCTGACGGAACTGGCCCACCAGCATAGGAGAAGCCGACTCCGGCACCTTCTCGAAATCCGCCATCAGCTGCCTCGCAGCCACCCTCTCCGAATCAGAAAGCACATCCTTCCTCAGCAGCCCCTCCAGCATATCCATCTGCATCTGAGCATAATCCGACTCCGTCCTCACCCCGAAATACCCCTCAGCCAGCGAATCATACGAATAATCCGTCAGATCCCCTATAACCTCCCTGTGCTCCAGATCAAACGCCACAGCATTATCCATAGAACTCAGCACAAAAGGCGAATGCGTCGTAATCACAAACTGCACATTCGGAAACACCTGCGTCAGCAGCGGCATCACAATCTTCTGAAGCCCCAGATGCAGATGAGTCTCCACCTCATCGATCAGCACGATACCCCGCTTCTCATACGCCCTCACCGGAGAATCCCCGGACTGCATCTTCAGGATAAGATCCGCCACAATATCCAGCACCGCAGCAAACCCGTCCGACATCTCCGTAAACTTAAACCGCTTGCCCTCAGTGCAGATTCTGAAACTATAATCCTTATAGTTAAACTCTAACTTCAAGTTTTCATCCTGATATATCCTCCCCAACAACCCCTCAAAATCCTCAAACCACCCGGCAATCCCGTCCGCATCCTCATTCTGCCCCTCATTTCTCGCTAAAGCCTCCTGAATCTTCAGATCAGACAGAAAATTCAAAAACTCACCCGTCGCAGTCTCCTTCACACCCCCTTCACAGAACACCTCGGCTTCACAGGACTCTTCGGCTCCACCATATCACTCTTCCTGTCAGCCTGATAAAAAGCGACAATGAAATTTCCCTCCCTATACAGGCCTATCATTCCCTCAGCATCACTGAACTCTACCGACACCTTACTCTCATCCACAGCCCCACCATCCTTAGCACTCTCCAAATAATCCGCCACCGCATTCAGCAGCACAGTCTTCCCACTGCCATTCCTGCCAGTAATGATCAGATGAGGAAAAGCATCATCCGAAACCGGAATCTCAAACCCGCCCAGATGAAACAGCCTGTTGACACATATCTTCGTAATATACCGATTCATAACAACCAAACATTAAAAATCAGGCATAAAGATAAACCAAATTCCCCAAACGAAATTGATTTCTCTTAAGTTTTACCATAATATCATTCCAAATCACATCAATCCTCACAACTCATATATCGGCATCACACCCCGATTAGCAGGATTCTGCGACCACTGCGCCTGCCACACATTCCCAGTTTGAGTATCGAGCAGCAGGAAATTATACATATTGTCAGTCGGATGCAACTTGAACCGTCCGGCAGTCTCCATCCCGTCAAAAGCAAGTGAAATATCATTGAGCACCACCTGAAAAGCATCCCCGTCACCGACAGCATACTGCACCTGCCAAATCTTCCCGGTTGAAGTCTCCAACTTCAGAAAAGTCCACATATTGTCCGTCCTGTACAACTCATAGGCTGGACTGTCATTCATAATCGTCTTCAACAGAACCAGCCCCTGAATAGTCTCCTCATTGAAAATACTTTCCGTAGAATCCTGCCCCTGCCCACTGTAATCCTGTGCAGACAAAGTAACAGAGCATAACAAAACCGCAACAAATGACAATAAATATCTCATGGCTATCAGCATTAAATGTTATCAATCAGCTTGTTATAAAGTTTATACCTTTTTACGACAGTTCCTACTATAAAAAGAAACCGACCTCAAAATCACTTTTGGGTTGGCCTCTTTCTTATCATATTTTTAAAATGAACATAATGTTACATATCATCCTGTTTCCCTTTTTGTTCTTTATCAGGTGGCATTTCCGACATAGCATTTTCTAATTGCTTTGTAACATTCTCTGATACTTTTTTTGATATACGAGTAGAAATCTCGTCAACTTGTTCTTTTGTTAACAGAGTTCCTTCCATATTCGTTTGGGAGTATAAACTACTAACCATTGTATTAAACATAATAAACTCCTTTCTTATTTAAAATAGTTGTTAAAAAATGAAGAATTTAACTCTGGCTTAAAATAGTGTTTCCTATTTATCCAAACAAAGCCATCGCCTTTAGATATTACTGCGACATCAACAGGACCACCAACTGTTTCCTCTCCAGGTTGCATCCTTCGCACAAGAGAAGTAAGAGATATAAAGCTCTCTGCCATATTAGCCATATCTTCTTTATCTAAAGATACCACAGTATTTAACAATGGATTAGTGTATGCTTCTCGCATTTCCCTGTTTATTTGAAATGTAATATCACTAATTATAGATTTCAAATCCAACCCTCTAACTGCCGCTGACATAATAGCCGTAGAGGGATTAGAATCAAGTATTTTTGTAATTGCGCTAGAAAAAGAATTTATAGATTTATCGATTACATTATAAATAATATCTTGGAAAGTTGGATTTATTCCTCGTATTATTGTTTGTGTTACATCTATCTGAGCAAATGGGATTATTATTGCGCCTGCGCCATGTTCTGTAATTTGTGCAATATTATTGTCATCCCAATAGTATTTCAAATGGTTATCAATACCCAAAGAAACATTAATTGGATATAAAGAGGGATATATTTCATTTTCACCATAACCGACAAATACTAAACCCGTATAAAATGGTTGGGAAAATTTAGCTGCCATGTAGTAGAAGAATGACTCCATTAGAAGCTCTGCGTTATCAACATCAATAACACTATTAGCATAATTTTTTATTGATGAAGAAGCATAACTCTTAAAATCATTATAAGGGTAAGATGCAAACTCAGGACATTTGTCTGAACCAATATTGCTATTCAAACAACTACTCAGTTTCTCTTCCATTAAATCTTTGGTAAGTTCATCTTTGCCGATATTTTTATCTTTCAATATTTCGTTGCGACAAATGTTTAAGAATGAATCCAATAAATAAATCATAAACTCTTGTTGAGTTCGTTCATCACAAAAGAAATTGCGTATATGCAAGTAATTGATGAAATCATCAACATAATCTTTCAAGCAAGGAAAACTTTTGTCTTTTAATTGTTTGCGATATTCCTTTATGATAATATCCCATGGCACTCCCATAAAAACAGCGTTATTATATGTCATCACTGCTACAGGATGGAACTTAGACAGAGTGAATATCTTATTCGCACTATTTATCACCTTATGAGTATTTCCCATAGTTACAGCACTATCTGCTGCAATTGCTACTGCATGTTTATTTAATACTCCAACGATTGCTGTCATTTCTTGTTTACTTTTTGAAAGGCTTCAAATATAGTGAAAAAGATTGATATTTAACGTGAGTTCGATGAATTCAGAACAATGCAAGCTGTGTGTCAATCGTTCGTGAAACATTGATACACGGTTTCTTAGGGAAACAGCAATATGCGGCAATGCCAGAAAGAAGGTTGACAATAAAGTTGTCA
>DXAT01000034.1 GCA_019116965.1 Candidatus Coprenecus pullistercoris | reverse complement strand
AGAAGTTAAACGCACTCGTGCCGATGGTACTGCCCTAACCGGGGTGGGAGAGTAGGTAGCCGCCGCCCCATAGAGCCCCCGAGGTCAGTCCTTCGGGGGCTTTTTTTATATTGCATTTGAAAGTGTACCGCAGGATGCCTTACAGTATTGGAGACAGGGTCAGGTTTATGGATTCGATGGATGACGGCAGAGTTGTTGCCGTCCCCGATGATTCTACGCTGCTCATCGAAGTAGACGGGATGAGAATGCGGGTTTCTGTGATGGAGGTAGTTCCTGTTTCGTCCTGCAGTCTCTCAGAAGAGAAGCATCTTTATGATGCGAACAATCAGATTTCAAGATTCAAAGAAAGACAGCGTCCGCCTGTAAGATCAGTGCGTAGCGGTAAGAAGGCGGCGCGCTCTTCGGCGGTTATGGAGATTGACCTCCATCTGGATGCAGTGCGCAGAAAATATCCGGCTGCCCGCAATATCCCGGACAGCGATGCTCTTTATCTCCAGTTGGACATATTTGAAAAAAGTATGGCAGAGGCTTTCCGGCGTGGGGTGCGTTCCGTGGTGTTTATTCATGGAAACGGCAGGGGTATTCTCCGTGGGGAGCTGATTAGGAGACTCAAGGAGTATCCTGGAGTTGATGTCTGCGAGGCATCGCTGCTCAGATATGGCGGCGGAGCTATAGAGGTACTACTCAAGTGACTATCTCCGCTTTCTTCTCAGCAGGCGGTACAGGCCGATAGCTGCGGTTGCGGCTACGGCAAGCAGCATCAGGTTCCATAGTATGGTCATGCCCCATCTTATCGGGTGTGGGAAGTCCCTGTAGGGAGAGTCCCCCTCTTCGAATCTGGCAAATGCGTTGGTGTAGACAGTGACTCCGTCATCATACCAGGCTGTCATCCTTATATAGGGATCCTCATCCCTCATCACATATGATATCTCAGAGGAATTGGATACCGAGTCAACAATGCGGCCGTTCTGCGAGATGACCTTGATGGTCGCGGCCGGTGCTGACAGTTGCATGAAAATCGTGTCTGTGTGCATTCCAATCTCCAGTATCCAGGGGAGCGCAAGATTGGCTGCGTGTTTTACAGCTGTGTCTCCGCTTCCGAAGTCAGGAACTCTCATGCTGTAGAAATTGCCCTTGAGCAGTTGCTCCCGTATGTCATCATAGTATGGCGTGGGTGTGTTGATCCAGGAGCAGCGGCGGGCTATGGCCGCGTGTGCTTTGGAGTTGTGGTTGTCATCGTTGAGTATGTTGTGGGCGTACCGTCCGGCTGAAAGGGCCTCGTCCCAATGATTCAGACCAGTCCCGTATCCGTTGTCGCGCTCTCCGAAACCGGAGTCACCTTCTATAAGCCGGTATCCGGAGAGGTGTTCCATTACATTTCTGTTGATGGTAAGGGTCCGGTTGGGATGGTTGAACTGTACGAAATCTCCGTCAGCGGCCAGACGGTCAATCATGAATTGTTTCTGGGACAGCAGTATCGGAAGGATGTGGTCGAATTTCTCCACTTTTTCCACCCCGTATGGATTGAGGTGGAATTTGAACAGGTTGTAGCCATGCTCGTAGACGGCGATGTACAGGGCTGAGTCCACGGGGTGCGGGGTGAGGGCCTGGTGATTGGACAGTCCGAGAATGTCATAGCCGTAGCTCATGTAGTCGGCGTACACTACATCCGGGTAGTACGGACATTCATTGATGCCTTTGTCCACTTTTGTATGGGTGTGGAGGCATGCTCTTTTCCATCCTATTGACGGATCAAAATCCGCATAGGGATTGTATATCCGGTCTCCGGAGAATGGTTCTGGACCGGAAAATCTATAGATAGGTGAGACACTGAATACAGCGACACCGATTATGACAAACAGCAGGATTGCTGCTATGAACTTCAGAAAAAATCTTAAAATCCTCATGTTTCAAAAATTTAATGCAAAATTAAGAAAATAAGTATGTAGATTTGTCATCCTAATCTTAAATTTATGTGTGGAATAGTCGGTTATATGGGGCCTTCGCAGGCCGCCCCAATCTTATTGAAAGGCCTTCACAGACTTGAGTACAGAGGATATGACAGTGCCGGCATAGCGCTGATCAACGACAACGGTGATCTTTCTGTGTATAAGTCAAAAGGCAAGGTCAGCGATCTTGAGAGGCTTATAAAGGACAAGGATACCGGTGGGACGATAGGTATAGCCCACACCAGGTGGGCGACTCACGGGGAACCCAACGATATCAATGCTCATCCTCACTATTCTGAGCATAGGAACCTTGCTCTGATTCACAACGGCATTATTGAGAATTACATGGCCTTGAAGCAGGAGCTTGTGGGCAAGGGATATCACTTCCACAGTGATACCGATACGGAAGTCGTCGTGCAGTTGGTTCAGTATATGATGGACTCTCACCATATTCCGCTGGTGGAGGCCGTTCCGCTGGCTCTCAGAAATGTAATAGGTGCGTATGCCATACTTGTCATAGACAAGGAGAATCCCGATATGCTCATAGCTGCCCGCAAGGGAAGTCCTCTGGTTGTGGGTATAGGCAGCAATGAGTTCTTTGTCGGCTCTGACGCCACTCCTATCGTGGAGTATACGGACAGGGTGATATACCTTGAGGAGGAGCAGCTTGCTTTCATGGACAGAAACGGGGGTATCCGTATAACGGATCTAAGACAGGTGGAGGTGACCCCGATAGTCAGAAAATTAGAGCTCAGCCTTAGCGAGATAGAGAAAGGCGGTTTCCCTCATTTCATGCTCAAGGAGATATATGAGCAGCCCAATACTCTTAGAGTCTCTATGAGAGGACGCCTCAATCCTGAGCTGGAAGAGGTCAAGCTGTCGGGTATTATCGACAACCGGGACAAGTTTCTCAATGCCCGACGCATAATCATCTGCGCGTGCGGTACATCATGGCATGCGGCTCTGATCGGCAAGTACATCATCGAGGAACTGGCCAGGGTGCCCGTAGAGGTTGAGTATTCTTCTGAGTTCAGGTACCGCAAGCCTGTTCTTTTCAGCGATGACATAGTGATCGCCATATCTCAGTCAGGGGAGACAGCCGATACCCTGGCCGCAGTAAGACTGGCCAGGGCCAGCGGTGCGTTTGTCTTCGGAATATGCAATGTGGTCGGTTCGTCCATTCCGCGTGAGACGGACTCAGGCTGCTATACACATGCCGGTCCGGAGATAGGCGTGGCGTCCACAAAAGCATTTACGGCTCAGGTCTCGGCTCTTTCCCTGCTGGCAATCAGTCTGGCAAAGGAAAAAGGCACTTTGACCGGGGCCCGCAGCCGGGAACTTATTGAAGAGCTTCAGCGTATACCGGACAAGATAGAGCAGATACTCAAACATGATGAGGAGATATCCAGAATAGCAGCAGTGTTCACATACGCGCACAACTTCATCTATCTCGGCCGCGGATACAATTATCCGGTGGCTTTGGAGGGAGCCTTGAAACTTAAGGAGATATCCTATATCCATGCGGAGGGTTATCCGGCAGCGGAGATGAAGCACGGTCCCATAGCGCTCATAGATGACGAACTGCCGGTCGTGGTTATTGCCACGAGGAAAGGCAAGTATGATAAGATTGTCAGCAATGTACAGGAGATAAAGGCCCGTAAGGGCCGTATCATCTCGATAGTCACGGAGGGTGATGTGGATGTCCGCAATATCTCGGACTGGTCGTTCGGGATTCCGGATACCGAGGAGTGCTTCGTTCCCTTGCTGTCCACCATACCGCTTCAGCTTTTAGCCTATCATATAGCGATAGCGAAGGGCAGGGATGTGGACCAGCCCAGGAATCTGGCCAAGTCCGTTACAGTGGAGTAATCTCGGTATGACCTATGACTACATTGCCGTCCCGGGAAAGAGTACAGCTGTAGTCGTAGTATCCGAGAACACATTGACCTGTGCCGCCTGTGTCTTCTGCAAATGATGTCATGTACCGGAACTCGAATCCCATACGGTGCAGCAGGTGAACGGAAGTAGTCCGACAGCCTTCATTATAGAGCCGGTCTATTATGGACCGGTTCTTTTTCAGTATTCGGTCGATGCGTTCTATTTCCCTGTGTTTCCTGCGATATCTGCGGTTGTTGAACATGGTTCTGCATTCACTGCAGCAGAATCTCTTGTCAGACCGTCCTGTCACCGGGCGGCTGCAGTTGGGGCACAATCTTCTCTCCTCATCCATACAGCTTCTGTTATGTGTCTGCAAAGTTAAGCAATCATAACTGGACAGAGTGACCACATCTGTAAAAACTTTCAATATCGAAACGGTTCTATGTGTTTCGAGTTCGTCATATTCCGTAGAATTTGCGTTGATTTGCCTCAGTAATCATCAATTTAATTTAAGTACTATGGACAGATCATTGAACAGAATCGAACTCAGAGGCAATGTGGGACAGGATGCGAGAGTCAGCAGAGTAGGGGACAATACCGTTTGCAGGTTCAATATGGCCACGAACGAAACTTTTAAGGACCGCTCGGGCAATCTGAAAGAGGAAACGACATGGCATACCGTAACGGCATGGAACGGGAAGGGGATGCCTGATTTCGCCAATATCCGTAAGGGTGTGTGCGTGCATGTTGTAGGCCGGTTGCGGCAGAACAGATATACGACGGCTGAAGGTGAGGAAAGGTCATTTTATGAGGTATTGGCAGCCCGGCTTGCAATAATAGAGGATTCACCGATGATGTAAAAATATTATCTTTGCCTGACAAAATCAGATTTGTTATGGCAAGGACAGTTTACATCTATAACACTCTTACGAGGAGAAAAGAAGAATTCAAGCCTGTGCATCCCGGAATGGTGGGGCTGTATGTGTGCGGGCCTACGGTTTACGGTGACCCGCATTTAGGACATGCCCGTCCGGCGGTGACATACGATGTCCTGGTTCGTTTTTTCCGCTATCTTGGCTATAAGGTCAGGTATGTCAGGAATATTACTGATGTGGGGCATCTGGAGCATGATGCGGATGAGGGGGATGACAAGATCGCAAAGAAGGCCAGGCTGGAATCCCTCGAACCCATGGAGGTGGCTCAGACTTATACCATAGCTTACCATGACGCCATGCGCAGGCTCAATACCTTGCCGCCCAGTATAGAACCAAGGGCATCAGGCCATATAATAGAGCAGATAGAGCTCGTAAAGAAGATCTTGGCAGCCGGTTTCGCATACGAGAGCAACGGCTCGGTGTATTTTGATGTTCCGGCCTACAATAAAAAGTATCATTACGGGATGCTTTCCGGTCGTAACATAGACGAGATGATGGCCAATACCCGTACTTTGGACGGTACGGGCGACAAGCACTCTCCATATGATTTCGCATTGTGGAAAAAGGCTTCGCCGCAGCATATCATGAAATGGCCGTCGCCTTGGAGCGAGGGTTTTCCCGGCTGGCATCTGGAGTGTTCTGCCATGAGTGAGAAGTATCTCGGGGAAGAGTTTGACATACATGGAGGAGGTATGGACCTTCAGTTCCCCCATCACGAGTGCGAGCTGGCGCAGAATACCGCTTCTCGCGGACAGGGCGGCGTAAGATACTGGATGCACAACAACCTGCTTACGGTCAACGGTCAGAAGATGGGCAAGTCGCTCGGTAATTTCACTACGCTGGAGGACCTGTTCAAGGTGTATTCTCCCATGACTGTCAGGTTTTTTATTCTCCAGGCGCATTACCGCGGCACATTGGACTTCAGCAATGAGGCTTTGTCCGCGGCTGAGAAGGGACTCAAGAGAGTACTTCAGGCAGCAAAGGACTGCAAAGGACTGCCTCACGGTGGTGATACTGCCAATCCTGAGGTTGAGAAACTGCCCGGTGCTGTCATGGATGCTCTCTGTGACGATCTCAATACTCCTGTGGCCCTGGCGCATGTATTTGATGCCGTGCGGATTGTCAACCAGGTCAAGGACGGAAGTCTGAAATTGGGAGACAAGGACCATGAGGCGCTTTCGGAGTTGTTCGGAAAGATCGTACCGGATGTGCTTGGGCTTGTGGACGAGGTATCTGCCTCGTCGGAGGAAAAGACAGTGGAGGGGCTGATGGATATGATTCTCGAAGTCCGGACTGATGCCAAGTCCCGAAAGGATTTCTCTACCAGCGACAAGATCCGCGACCGTCTGAAAGAGCTCGGAGTAACCATCAAGGATACCAAGGACGGTACGGAGTGGAGTATGTAAGTATAAGGTAGATTAGAGTCATGGAAACAGTGAAGGCAGTTGAGGGTAAGACCCGCAGGCATTGGGGAAAGACTCTGGTGTCTTTTCTTGTAGTGTTGTGTGCCATGCCTTTGGGGCATGCGCTGATGATACTCATGGAACATTTCCTGCCTGAGCAGGCCCTGCATGGGTGTGCTTTCGCCATAGGCGCGGCAGGACTTGGAATCGTGATAACGGGCGTGTTTGTCAAAGGAGATACTAAGCAGACTATACTGGGCCTGCTGGGAGGACTCCTGTTCTGGACGGGCTGGGTGGAGTTCCTTTTACAGTATTATGCCGCCCGCTACGGAGTGCAGCCGGAAATAGTGAACGGAGAGGTGGTCACAAGGCCGGAGTACCTCATCATGCCGGCCACATTCGGTTTCTGGATGCTCATCATGACTGTCTATATCTTTAGCGTCAAGACCGGATGTTACTTTATCAATTGGATTCAAAAGCGCATATTCGGCAAACGCAAGGACGAGATAGTATCGCGTCCTCTTACGCGGCATACTTCCATCACCACATTTATGGAACTCAATATGATGATGTGGGCCTGCTATCTGCTGCTGATGTTCTGCTACGATCCCCGTTTCCTTGGCGACCATCATCCCGTGACGCTGCTCATAGGTGCCGGCTGTCTTATAGGAGCCGTATTCATGTTCATCAAGCAGCTTAAGATAGCATCATGGGGAGCCAACATCCGAATGGCGATAGCGACTGTGATAGTCTTCTGGACACCTGTGGAGATAATGGGGCGTATAGATCTGTTCAACGAGATATGGGTCGCTCCACTGGAGCACATCACCGAGATGCTGATCATCCTCGCGGCCTTCGTCATCCTGGCCGCCTGCCTCATCTACAGCGCCCTCCGCAAGAAAAAGCAGTAAAGCAGTCATAGCTTATCCGGCATCTTGATTTACCCCCTCCTGAGACATTGGCTCCCGAAAAGGGAGGGGACCCACGAAGTGGGGAGGATCTCAGGAGGGGGTAAATATTTTCCTGTACAGGCTATAAATTACTTGTTACTCGTCGTAGTGGAAACGGATGTCCTTGATGATGTCGGGATGGAGGCTGTTGGATACGGGGCAGGTGCGGGCTGCGGATTCGATAAGCCTTTTGGCCTTGTCATCGTATTTCTGTCCTTTGGGGAATGTGATGTCTACTACGATGCGGGCTACACGGCGCGGATTGGCCGCCATCTCTTTTTCAATCTCAACGGTTGTTCCGTCGATGTTGAATCCATAGGACTGTGCCGAGATACCCATGATGGTCAGCATGCACGATGCGAGGGATGATGCGAAAATGTCTGTAGGGGAGAAATATTCGCCTTTGCCATGATTGTCCAGGGGAGCGTCGGTGATGATTTTGTTGCCGGACTGCTCGTGAAGAATCTCGGTACGCAGATTACCGAGATAAGTGGTTCTCATCTTTGTCATAATCAGTCAGTTTTAATTGTTATTCAACTATATTTCCAAGCAGAGTGGCTGACGTACAGCTCTCTACCTTGATATTTACATATTCTCCGGGCCGGTGTCCGAGAGCCGGAAAGACGCATACCTTGTTGGAAGATGTCCTTCCGAACAGGGAATTGCTATCCCTTTTTGAGGTGCCTTCAATCAGGACTTCGTAGGTACCGCCG
This sequence comes from Candidatus Coprenecus pullistercoris, assembly GCA_019116965.1. Classification (GTDB taxonomy): domain Bacteria; phylum Bacteroidota; class Bacteroidia; order Bacteroidales; family UBA932; genus Coprenecus; species Coprenecus pullistercoris. Next base: position 18,105 of record DXAT01000034.1, on the reverse strand, counting down.
ATACATTCCCTGTTGCGCTCAAGGGATATTGAACTCTGGAGTTCAATAATCTCGTTGAGCCTGCGCGTCTTGACTTCGTGAGGCACATCGTCAGGGAAATGCCGTGCGGCTTTTGTCCCGGGTCTTTCGGAATACTGGAACATGAAGGCGCTGTCAAACCGGACACGGCGCATCAGTTCCAGTGTGGCCAGATGATCCTCCTCTGTCTCTGAGCAGAAGCCGGCGATTATGTCGGTGGTGACGGCTGCGTCAGGTACAATCTCCCTTATCTTGTCGATTCTGTCCATGTATCCGGCAATGGTGTATTTACGGTTCATTTTCCCGAGCATCCTGTCACTGCCTGACTGCACCGGCAGATGGATGTGCGTGCAGATATTGGGATACATCGCCATGGAATAAAGTACTCCGTTGCCCATGTCCTTGGGATGTGAGGTTGAGAAGCGTACTCTGAGATCCGGAGCCACTAACGCCACCAGCTCGAGCAGCTGTGCGAAATCCACGGTCTCAGTCATGTTGTCCGGATTTTTCCACAGATACGAGTCGACATTCTGTCCCAGAAGATTGACTTCCCTGTAACCGGCCGCATACATCCTCTCCGCCTCCCTCACAATTGACTTTGGATCGCGGCTTCGTTCTCCTCCGCGCACATACGGCACAATGCAGTAAGTACACATATTGTTGCATCCGCGCATGATGGAGATGAATGTGGAAACCCTGTTTCTGTCGGTGCGTATAGGGTCTATGTCGGCGTATGTTTCTTTAAGAGAGAGAGTTGTGTTGATCTGACTCTCTCCGCTCTCCTCGAGCCTTCTGAGCATGGCCGGCAATTCCCTGTATGTGTCCGGTCCGGCTACTATATCCACTGCCGGATGCGAGAGCAGCTCCTGCCTGAGCCTCTCGGCCATGCAGCCCAGGACTCCTACCTTGACATCCCTGCTCTTTTTTTCCTGCAGGAAGCAGTCCAGCCTTCCCCATACTCTCTGCTCCGCGTTGTCCCTTATCGAGCAGGTGTTTACCAGTATAAGATCCGCGTCATCGAGGCTGTCGCAGGGCGCATACCCGTCATTTGCCAGTATCGAGAGCACTATCTCGCTGTCGTAGACATTCATCTGACAGCCGTATGTTTCTATGAACAGTCTTTTATTCTTTTCCATTATGTCCGCAAAGATAACTTTTTATATCTTTGTCGACGCAAAGCATGATTAATTATGAGAAGATTTGTCCTTTTAATATCGGCCGTGCTCGTGCTTGGCGCCTGCTCTGATTACAGGAAGGTGAGTGTGGGGGATGTGAGCATAGCGGAGTTCAGGTTCAATGGCACTTCCTCCGCTACAGTGAAGGTCAATGCTGAGGTGGACAATCCCACCCGTCACAATTTCTGGGTAGACAATATGGATGCTGTTCTGATCAAGGAAGGGCGTGATTTCGCATCGTTCGCATTGGAGGGCAAGCCGGAAGTAGGCCCGGATACGGTCTGTGTCGTCGGTATTCCCGTCCGGGTCTCGGTGCTTGATCCCATAGCCGTCATAACGGCGGGACTTAATCTGGAGAGCTGGAACCTGGATGAGTTTGTGGTGAACGGGAAGATTACAGTACGCTCTGACTGCGGTCTGAAGAAGACAATCCGACTGAAGAAAGTCCCTTTGGGAGCCCTGTTGAATGCAATAAGATAAAAAAGTATGAGCAGATTGATATTATCGGTGTTTATTGCGGCTATGGTCTCTTTGCCCTCGGCCGCTCAGTCTCGGCAGGCGGATACGCTTTCCATATCTGCGGGCTTGCTGACGGATTCAGTTTCGGTGGACAGTACGGCATTTAAAGTACAGTATATGCCGTATGACAGCCTGATGTCATATCTGGGCTCATCGGTACGGATGACGGAAGAGCTCGGCAAGGCCATGAATACTCAGGTGGAGAAAAACAAGGCACGCAGGGCTCAGGGCTACAGACTGAGGATATATTTTGACAACAGTCAGGACGCCAGGGCAGTGTCGGAAAAAGTAGTGGCCGGATTCAAGGAACGTTATCCGGGAGTGCCTGTATTCAGGGTCTATGACAATCCGTACTTCAAGGTGACCGTAGGCGAATTCCGCTCGAAGGCGGATGCCATGAGATTTCTTGAGGCGATAAGGCCGGAGTATCCCACTGTATTTTTGGTTAAAGAGTCTTTCTCCACCATTTAGGTCTGAATCTGGCGGCTACAGCGCGCAGAGCCTCCTGCATGGGCGCCAGGTGGCGTTCTTTTTTCTCGGGGTAGATGTCCGCCATGCTGACTAAAATGCCGGTTTCCTCCACATTTCCGAAACCTGGATTGACGGCCGTTCCGAAAACTTTCATGGACGGGGACAGATTCATATATGAGTTGATGAGCGGCGGGATGAACTCGCCGTTTTGCTTGATTTCTTTCTGCAGTACCTTGTAGGCATCGTGATAGTCGAGGCCGTTGAAGAGTTCTTGATAGTATCTGTTCCCGCTGTCGAAATCGATGGACTTGACGGGGCGTACAAGACCGTCGGGATCTCCGAAGTATTTGTTCAGAAAGTTAAGCAGTGTGTTCCTGGCTCTGAGATTGTACGAAGTGTACATGGTCACCTTGCCGAAAAAATATTTGTATTGACTGTATTTGAGCATGAGTGCTCCGAGACCGTCCCACAGATTGTCCAGAGCATACAGTCCTTTTCTCTTGAGGTTGATGTTCTGGTAGTTGGGCTGTATGAAGGATCTGCCGAGCTCGATGGTGAACGGCATGTAGTCTTTTACAAAGGTGTCTGAGAAACTGAATATCTCGCTTGTCGCCATCTTTTCCGGCCGGATTCCTCCGCAGAGGATGTACCGGTATCCGCCGAGAATCTCCTTGTCATGGGGATCCCAGACTATCAGTTGGCGGTATGAGTCTACAGGGTCCGTGTCGAACTGGTCTATGTCGCAGTCTTTGCCGGAACCGCCTCCGGCAAGCCTGAATGATATCTCCCGCAACCGTCCTATCTCCTTCATGATGTTGGGAGAGTTCTGGTAGGTGACTTCATAGAGCTCATTGTCCCCCTTCCGTGTCGTACGGATATATTTGGCAGCCGTGAGCTCCCTGCGTATCAGTTTTCTGTCAATGGGTTTAATAACGGGTTGCATAGCATTTCTGTCTTATGATGCCGCACCATTCCTTGTGGGTGTGCTCATCAGTGAGTGAAGTATACGGTATGGGGGCTCCGATATATAGGTCAAAGGCGGAGCCGTGCTTGCGGAACATCTCGTCAGGCAGGAAAAAAGTCTCGATATTGACTTTTATTCCCAACCGTTTGCGGAGATTGGCGAGTCTGTAGAACCGTTTTGAGTTCTCTCCGGAGAAAAACATGGGAACGATGTCTCTCCGGCTCTCTATGGCTTTCGTGACAAATGTCTTTTTCCATTCCAGGTCTGTCACCTGTCCTTTGATAAGTCTTGAGCACAGGCCGGCCGGAAAATAGAGTATCTGGCTGTCCGAATTGAATGTGTCCTGGAACAGCATGGTGTTGTCGTGTCTCATCTTGCCGTATTTGTTGACCGGAACGAATACCGGGGACAGCGGCTTGATGTACATGAGCAGGTCATTGACGATGAACTTGACATCGTTGAAGCGGCTGCCTATGTACGAGATGAGTATCATGCCGTCCAGGCCGCCGAGAGGATGGTTGGAGACGAAGATGTATCTGCCGGATGGCTCCGGTGCGGTGTCTCCGGTATAGTGGACATTGTAGTTTACATTCAGGTCTTTGAGAATGTGGGTGGCAAAATCCACGCCGGTGTATTCGTGGTTGTCGCGCAGCATGCGGTTGATTTCGTCCTGATGTATTGTCCGCTTGATATAATTCAGGACAAAGCGAGGCAGGCGGTCAGCGAGTTTGGGACTTTTGCTCCGGATCACATTCTCGATATCGACAGACAGGATGTTGCTTTCAGTGTCCATATATAAGAATCTTGGCGCAAAGATAAAATTTTTATTGTTATCTTTGAAGCCGGTTATGTTAAAACAGGGATTACAACAGAAATTACAGCAGGGATTGTCCCCGCTCCAGATTCAGACTATCAAGCTGCTGGAACTTCCTACTCTTGAGCTCGAGCAGAGAATCAAGAAGGAGCTCGAGGAGAATCCGGTACTCGATGAGGCGGCTCCTTCCGAGGATGCTGAGGAAGGTGAGCCCAAGAATGTGTCCCTGAGCGATTACAATCAGGATGACTCTACTCCGTCGTACCGTCTGTATGTCAACAATCAGGGTAAGGACCTCAAGCCCCAGTACAATACATTCTCGGTAAAGCAGAGTTTTCATCAGAGCCTTGAGATGCAGCTTGGTTACAGCGATCTGACCGGCAATGACAGGAAGATAGCCATGTTCATCATAGGCAGTATCGATGATGACGGTTATCTCAGGCGCGACATAGAGTCTATTGCCGACGATATTGCTTTCAGGCTCAATATAGAGACGACTCCTGCACATGTGGAGGATATCCTTAAGGTGATTCAGGAGTTCGAGCCGGTCGGAGTGGGAGCCAGGAACCTGCGCGAGTGCCTGCTGCTCCAGCTCAGAGCGAAAGAGCAGACGCCGCAGAGAAAACAGGCCGAGGAGATACTGGAGCATTATTTCGAGGAATTTACCAGAAAACACTATGACAGGATAATGTCCCGTATGGGCATGGGCAAGGATGAGCTCAAGGCAGCCATGGACGAGATAGTTCATCTCAATCCCCGTCCCGGAGGACAGATTGACGACTCGTATGTGGAACAGGCTCAGCAGATAGTTCCTGACTTCATTTTGGAGAATAAGGACGGAGAACTTGTCCTGAGCATGCCCAAATTCTCAGTGCCTGAGCTGAGAGTCAACAAGCGCTATGCAGACCTGCTGATGAACTCGGCGGCCTCGTCCGGCAAGAGAGGAAAGGAGGCTGTGTCGTTCGTGAAGCAGAAACTTGATTCGGCCAAATGGTTCGTAGAGGCTATAAAACAGAGGCAGAACACCTTGTACAATACTATGAAGGCCATTCTGGATTTTCAGCACGATTTCTTTACGGATGGGGATGAGACGAAGCTCAAGCCGATGGTCCTCAAGAATATAGCGGAAAAGACAGGCCTTGATATCTCAACCATATCGCGTGTGGTCAACTGCAAGTATATACAGACCAACTTCGGAGTGTATCCCCTTAAATACTTTTTCTCTGAAGGTATGAAGACGGAGAGCGGAGACGAGGTGTCCACGAGGGAGATAAAGAAAGTGCTTTCGGAGAGCATCGAGGCTGAGGATAAGAAAAAGCCCCTCACGGATGAGGAGCTTGTAAGTGTACTTTCTCAGAAAGGATATAAGGTCGCACGCCGTACTGTCGCCAAATACCGTGAGCAGCTCAATATACCTATCGCAAGGATGCGCAAGGAGATTTAGAGCTTGTCTCCGAACGCCAGGTCTCCAGCATCGCCCAAGCCGGGAACTATGTATGACTTGTTGGTGAGTTCCTCGTCTATGGCGCCCACCCACAGGGTGACATTCTTGTGTGGAAGATTCTTGGACAGATATTCAACTCCGTAGCAGCTGGCTATGGGGCAAACGAAGTGAGTGGCTGAGGGAGTGCCCTGCTCCAACAGTTTCTGATAGGCTATGACCAGTGAGGCGCCCGTGGCCAGCATGGTGTCTGCGATTATCAGGACTTTCCCGTCTACGGACGGGGAGGTGCAGTACTCGAGCTTGATGTCGAATTTGTTGTCTTTTCCGTATTTGCGGTAGGCTGCGATGAATGCGTTCTGGGCGCGGTCGAAATAGTTGAGCAGACCGTTGTGCAGCGGCAGTCCGGCCCTGAGTATGGTGGCGAGCACAATCTCGTCGCACGGCAGGCTGCATTCGGCGATGCCGAGAGGAGTTGTCACCTCACCCGGTCTGTAATTGAGCCTGCGGCTTATCTCATAGGCGAAAATCTCACCTATGCGTTCGAGGTTGCGGCGGAAGCGCATATGGTTTTTCTGGACATCCTTGTCCCTTATCTCTGCGATGAACTGATTAAGTACGGAATTGCCGTCACTAAGGTTGATGATGGTCATAATCGGTTTTTCCTACAAATATAATATATTTTACAGTCCTTCGTCGCAGAAACTGTAATATCTGCTGCCGGCAATGATTATGTGGTCTATGAGGGAGACATCCAGCAGGCAGGCGGCCTCCCGGAGCAGTCTGGTCTGTTTACGGTCCAGCTCGCTCGGACTGGGATTGCCGGACGGATGGTTGTGGACAATGATGATACCGCTGGCCAGCTTGTCCACGGCTTTGCGTATGATGATTCTGGCATCCATCACCGTGGCGTTTACCCCGCCCATGCTTATTCTTTCCTTGCCGATAATCCGGTTGGCTCTGTTGAGAAACAGGGCCCAGCATTCCTCGTGCTGCAGGTTGCGCAGCATGGGGGAGAACATCCGGACTACCGTAGCAGCTGAGGATACGGTCTTGCCGGGCTCCTGCACCTCGCTCTGGAGGCGGGCGGACAGCTCGAAGACTGCCTTGAGGCGGGACGCTTTGGCCACACCTATGCCAGGAGTCGAGCAAAGCCGGTCTAAAGACATCTTGGACAGGCCGTTGAGGGAATTGCCGGCTTGAGCCAGCAGCTCCTTAGACAGATCAATCGCGCTCTTGCTTTTCGTGCCGGAACTTATGAGTATTGCAAGCAGTTCGGAATCGCTCAGAGAGGCCGCTCCCGACACATACATCTTCTCTCTCGGCCTGTCATCTATTTTCCAGTCGTTGATGCTCATAAAATAAAAAAAACTTCCCGACAAAGTTCGGGAAGTTTTTTCGATATCTGTGACCAGAAATGTAAAAACTTACAGTTTGTTTACATATACAGCGATTCCGCTCTTGAGGTTGGCCGCTTTGTTCTTGTGGATGATGTTGGTCTTAGCGAGCTTGTCAATCATAGCGGTTACCTTGGGCAGGAGTGCTGCCGCAGCCTCTTTGTCCGTAGTGTTTCTGAGCGCCCTGATGGCGTTGCGTGTTGTCTTCGCATAATAACGGTTATGCGCTCTGCGTGTCTCGTTCTGACGATTACGCTTGTCTGCTGATGCGTGGTTTGCCATTTTAAATCATTTTTTTATTTGGCAGTGGATAGGGGAATCGAACCCCTATTGCAAGAATGAAAATCTTGAGTCCTAACCGTTAGACGAATCCACCCTGTCTATTCTATATTTTTGGGAGTGCAAAGATATAGATTATTTTCCATCTACCAAATTAATTTTCTTTTGAGGTAAGGACGAGACCGGCGTTGAGGCGCTTGAGGGACTCTTCCTTGCCTAGGAGGAACAGTATGTCGATTGCTCCGCCCGGAGTGGCGGCAAGTCCTGACAGTGCTATCCTGACAGGCCATGTAAGAGGACCGAGCTTCAGCCCCGTCTGTCCGGCAAGGTCCGTCATTGAGGCCAGCAGGCTTTCCTCTGACCAGTCTTCCAGCGCGGTAAGGCATTCTATTGCCCGGCTGAGTATGACGGCTGATGTCTCAATGGTTGATTTGTTCTTCTTATGTATGTACAGATCGATATCGTATTCGGGCATCTGCAGCAGGAAGGCAATCTTCTCGGGGATGTCGGAGTACTTTGTGATGCGGCTTTGGAGCAGGGTCGCGAGCTTTGTCCACTTTGGTTCCAGGAAAGTACCGTCGATATGGGCGTAGGGCAGTGCGTCGTGCTGGAATTTCTCGGGATCCATGCCGGTGATGTGCTGTCCGTCCACCCATCCGAGTTTCTGATAGTCAAATACGGCCGGGCTCTTGTGTACTCCTGCAACGGAGAATTGTTCTATGAGTTCGTCCATGGAGAATATCTCCTGGTCCGTCTTGGGAGACCAGCCTAATAGAGCGATATAATTGACTATGCCCTCAGGCAGATAGCCCTGCTCCACAAGAGCCTGGAAACTTACCGCTCCGTGACGCTTGGACAGTTTGCTGATGGAGCCGTCGGGGTTCTTTCCGTTTATTATGGGCAGGTGTATATACTGCGGTTTCTCCCAGCCGAAAGCCTCGTAGAGAAGCAGGTACTTGGGATTGGAGGACAGATATTCGGATCCCCTGATGATATGAGTGATGTTCATCAGATGGTCGTCCACCACATTGGCGAAGTTGTAGGTGGGCATGCCGTCGCTCTTGAGCAGCACCTGATCGTCGAGGGTGGAGTTCTCGACGGATATCTCCCCGTATACCATGTCGTTCCATGAAGTGGTACCGTCAAGGGGTATCCTCTGCCGTATGACATACGGTTTGCCGGCAGCCAGCTGCGCCTCCACTTCCTCCTTGCTCAGGTTGCGGCAGTGGCGGTCATAGCCTTCCATGGATTCGGACTCCTTCTCTCCTTTCTGACAGAAGCAGTAGTAGGCCTCGCCCTTGGCCACTAATTCCTCGGCATATTTACGGTAGATTCCTTTCCTCTCGCTCTGGACATACGGACCGTATTCACCTCCGATATCCGGTCCCTCGTCGTGGATGAGTCCGGCGGTCCTGAGCGTTTCGTATATGACATCCACCGCGCCTTCGACATAGCGTCCCTGGTCGGTGTCCTCTATCCGAAGTATGAATTTGCCGTTCTGGGATTTTGCAAACAGATATGCAAATAGCGCCGTACGCAGATTCCCGATATGCATGTAGCCTGTGGGACTGGGCGCAAATCGTGTTCTGACTGTTTCACTCATTTTATGTTAAGGGGAAAAAGAAGAAGTAGTGGATAGGGGAATCGAACCCCTATTGCAAGATTGAGAATCTTGTGTCCTAACCGTTAGACGAATCCACCGTTTTGGGAGTGCAAAAATAGATATTATTTCTCAACTTCCAAATTTTCTTTCCATTTAAATGAATAAATTATTGACTCCACTTGCCGCAGATATTTGCGTTTGTCGTACTTAGGCGCATATACAAAGGCATTTAGGATGATGATATTTTTTCTGTCGAGGTCGGGGAAAATATGACAGACAAAGGGACCGCCCATGTAGTCGTTCTCGAGTTCCCACAGTCCGCGCACCTCGATGATGGTTCTGTCCTGGTACTGAAGTGTGTTGAATCCGGGTTCGATGACTTTGTTGAATGTCATGTAGCTGTTGTCGCGCATGCCCGGTACATTGGCCTGCCACAGGTCGTGCAGCTTGGCTTTAAGAGAATCCGGACTGAACTGGTCCTGACTTGTGTAGGGATACTTGAATATCAGGATGCCCTGATTGACATGTGTGGTCTCCTGGGATATCCACATGAAGTCGGGTGTATCCTTTTTCATGGTGAATCCTTTGGGGAAATATGGTGATCCGCCGATATTCTCTGTCACCGCGAGCCTTACCTCACGGTCCTCGTATTTGGCTGAGTTGGTTATAATGCGGTCTCTCTCAGCCTGTTCGATGGTGTTGACGATGAGCTCTCCGTTGTTGACGATGAGCTCGGACGCCTCTTCAGGGGTGGTGGCCGAAAGGGTTATCAGTGCCTGGGGCTTTGCCCATGCGTCCCTTGAGAACCGTATGCCCACCGTGTCGACTTCAGGAGATATGTTGACGATGAGGATATTTCTGTGGAGAAGATAGCTTCCGTCAAATCCTCCCGGGGTCACATTGAGGAGCTTGAACACCGGTTCTCTCTGGGGCAGGTACGGGTATTCTCCGGCGAGAAGTTCCCGTAGCCTGGAGCCCGGCTCGCCTTCCATATAGGTCTTGTTGATGACTATCAGCACTTCTCCTGCGTTTCCGGTAATGCTGGGCAGATATTTGCCGCGGTCCTTGGCCGTCCTGTTGCCGCATGAGGAGGCGGCGGTCAGGGCTGTCAGTATAAGCAGCAGGAATGTCAGTTTAAACAGAGTCTTCTTCATAGCTGGTGATTTATATAGTTGTCTATCTTATCAGTCTCATTATGTCGTTGCCGAATGCGAGCACCATGATGACGAGCAGCAGGAACATGCCTATCATCTGCGCTATCTCCATGAACCGGTCCGACGGTTTCCGTCCGGTAATCATCTCGTAAAGCGTGAACAGGATGTGGCCTCCGTCGAGGGCGGGTATAGGCAGGAGGTTCATCACTGCGAGCATGACCGACAGCAGGGCTGTTATATTCCAGAATATCTGCCAGTCCCATGTGGATGGGAATATGCTGCCTATGGTGATGAAGCTGCCGACTGACTTGTATGCCTCCGTTTCGGGAGAGAATATCAGGCCAAGTTCCTGCACATAGTCGCCTATGGTGGAGAAAGTGAGCTTGAATCCGGCCGGGATAGCTTCCAGCAGGGAGTAATCCTTGCTGGTGATGTCTATACCGGAGATATCCCTTTGCAGAAGTACACCCATCTTGCCGGTCCCGCTGACTGTCACCGGAACGCTGACAGTGTCGTCTCCGCGCAGCAGCGTTACCGCGACCATGTTTCCGGAGTATGCTTTCAGGGCACCCTGCAGCTCTTTGTAGAAGGTGACCGGAGTATCTCCTACGGCGAGGAATCTGTCTCCCTGGCGCAGGTCGGCCGAGGCGTTGACGGATGTGTCCGGAACGCTCCCCACGAGTATCGGGAGGCGGAGTCCGAACATGCCGGGACTGTTGAGCATGGCCGGCATATATCCGGGGTCAATCTCTATGCTGGCAGTGTCGTTTCCGCGCAGGACGGTCACTGTGCGGACCTGCTCCCGGAGCATGTCCACCTGCAGCTGGGAGAAATTGTCCGGAGCGGGCCTGCCGTCGAAAGCCAGAATATGGTCACCCTCCCGGAATCCTATCTCCTCTGCGAGGCTGCTCACCTCTATTCCGTATACCGCATCCTGTGTCCTGACATACTGCTCTCCCCATGTGTACAGTATGGCGATATACAGTATGATGGCGAGCACGACATTCATAAGTACGCCGCCCGCCATGACTATCAGGCGCTGCCATGCCGGTCTGGACCGGAATTCCCATGGCTGCGGCGGTTTTTTCATGGCCTCTGTGTCCATGGACTCGTCTATCATGCCCGATATCTTGCAGAAACCTCCCAGCGGGATGCAGCCTATACCGAACTCAGTGTCGCTCTTGCGCGGCTTGAACTTGAATATGGCAGGAGGAAAGAACAGATAGAATTTCTCCACCCTTATCCCGAACATCCTGGCTGTGATGTAGTGTCCGAACTCATGCACCAGCACGAGAAGCGACAGGGAGAGTATGACCTGTATTATCTTGAGAACGATATCCATTATAGTTTGTCTATGATGTTAGTGGCGGATACCCTGACGGACCGGTCGGTGTCGAGTATCCCGTTCAGGTCCGGTTCCTTTATGAAGTCGCATGCCGCGATGCTGCGTGAGACGATGCCCGGGATGTCCGTAAATCGGATCCGCCCGTTGAGGAATGCCTCTACCGCCACTTCGTTTGCGGCATTCATGGCACAGGGAATGTTGCCTCCCCTGCGCATTGCGTCCACCGCTATGGCCAGGCAGGGAAACTTCTCGGTGTCAGGTTCGGAGAAAGTGAAGCCTCCGAGTCTGAAGAAGTCCACCCTGGGTATGTCGAGCGGTATGCGGGCGGGGTATGTGAGCGCGTATTGTATGGGCAGCCTCATGTCAGGCATGCTCATCTGTGCGAGTACAGCTCCGTCCTTGAAGGACACCATGCTGTGAATTACCGACTGCGGATGTATCACGACGGTAATCTGAGAGATGTCCACGCCGAAGAGCCAGCAGGCCTCTATCATCTCGAACCCTTTATTCATGAGGGTGGCCGAGTCAACCGTTATCTTGCGGCCCATTTTCCATCTCGGATGGTTCGTGGCCTCATTGACGGTGACATGTTCAAGCTCCTGGGCCGGAGTCCTGAGAAAAGGTCCTCCCGAGGCGGTCAGGAATATCCTCTCTATGGGAGAATTCTCTCCCTGAAGAGCCTGAAAGATGGCTGAATGCTCCGAGTCTACGGGGAGTATCGCGGCTCCATGCTCCATGGCTGTCCGCATCACGATTCCGCCGGCCGCCACTAACGGCTCCTTGTTCGCTATTGCTACGGTCTTGCCCGAGCGCAGGGCGGCTAAAGTGGGCTCGAGTCCGCGGAATCCTACCATGGCGGACAGCACCAGGTCGATGTCGCTGCTGTTGGCCATGGCGTCTATAATCGAGCTCATCCCGGCGAATACATTGATGCCGTGCGGGTCAAGAGCGGCGAATACTTCGTCGTAAAGCTGCTCGTTTGCAATAACGGCGCACGCTGCGTTGAACTCTATGGCCTGCTGAATGAGCAGACGGCTGTTGTTTCCGGCGGCAAGAAACCGAACCTCGAAAAGCTCCGGGTTGTCGCGTACGACAGAGAGCGCCTGGACTCCGATTGAGCCGGTGGAACCGAGTATGGCTATTTTTCTTTTCTCCATGGGTTCATCGTCTTTTATAGGTTGATGTACAGGGACGGGTCGATGGGCTCTCCTTCATGCCACAGCTCGAAATGCAGGTGAGGCCCGGTGCTCAGGTTCCCGGTGTTGCCGGCGAGCGATATGGTGGTACCCGCGCTCACCCGGTCTCCGACATCCTTCAGCAGCTTGTTGTTGTGTTTGTAGATGGATACCAGATCGTTGCTGTGCTGGATGTGGATGCAATACCCTGTGTCATCGTTCCAATATGCTGCAATAACCGTACCGTCAAGGATGGAGCATACCGCACTGTTGTTCTGTACCGCTATGTCTACGAATGGATGTCCTGCGGAGGGGTTGTACGGTTCTGTGACCACTCCTTTGACCGGAGGAAAGAAAAGCATGCCCTCGAGCTGGGGCTCTGAGGCTGACGGCAGCAGATTGTATTTCTCGATCGAGTCGATTTTCTCTCTCAGTATGGAGTCGGCTTTGTTGCTTGCCGCCATGTCGTCTTTTCCGGAACTCTCCTGCATGCCGGAGGAGAGCAGGCTGTCAATCGGCAGGGGGTCCTGTCCGGCGATGATTCTTTGTATATTTGTCATCTGCAGGGTCATGATGCGCATTCTGTTCTCCAATGAGTCAACCATGGCCGCATTCTCCACTGCCTCTTTCTGGGTGGAGTACGAGGGGTATCCGGGGATAATCCGTCTCAGGGGTGTGAATGCTGTCAGGCAGAAGGTAACGATGCAGATAAGCAGGGCCATGCCTACAATCCATGATACTGCCGAGTGCTTCGTGCTCCGTACGGCGAAGAGATAGTCATGAGTGTCGTTGTCGAGTATGGCAAACAGGTATTTTCTGGCCGGACGCTTCCTGACAGGTTTATTTTTTTCAGACATAAGTGTATTTCAGACTGTTTATTTGACTACATTTGCGGAATGAATCGGATAATAGGGATAGACTACGGTAAGAAGCGGATAGGACTCGCTGTCTCGGATCCGCTGCAGCTCTTCGCATCCCCGCTCGAAACAGTTCCGCCTGCAAAGATAATCGAATATCTCAAACAATATGCCCTCAGGGAGGGGATATCCCGTTTTGTGGTGGGGTATCCGATGAATCTGGACAATACGCCGGCTGAGGCGGCACGGTATGTGGATGAGTTTCTGCGGAGGCTTCACAACAGTTTCCCCGATATTCCGGTGGAGTGCGAGGATGAGCGTTTCACATCTGTGCTGGCCCACAGGGCCATGATAGACGGGGGCATGAAGAAGATGGACAGGCGCGATAAGGCGGTGGTGGACAAGATAAGTGCGGCGATCATCCTCCAGTCCTGGCTGGACAGGAACAGAAAACAATAAAAACAGACGCAATATGATTTTACCTATTTATGTGTACGGCTCCGAGGTGCTCAGGGAGGTGGCAGCCGAGGTCGATGTGGAGAGCATGGATAAGGAGCAGCTTCGCAAATATATTGACGACATGTTCGAGACCATGTACCATGCCGACGGTGTGGGACTGGCCGCTCCACAGGTCGGTGACAGCCGGAGGATACTGGTTGTGGACGGAAGCGATGTGGCCGATGTGTATCCCGAGCTCAAGGATTTCAAGAGGGCTATGGTCAATCCGGTCGTGGTGGAGGAGAGCGAGGAGGCCGCCGAGTACAGCGAGGGCTGTCTGAGCGTGCCCGATATTTACTGCAATGTGGTTCGTCCCAAGAAGATGACCGTGCGTTATCTGGATGCCGACCTCAAGGAAGTTGAGGAAACTCTGGACGGCTTCGCATGCCGTATGGTGCAGCATGAGATGGATCATCTCGACGGACATCTTTTCGTGGACAGGGTGGCTCCTATCCGCCGCAAGATGATAGCCGCCAAGCTGCACAACATAGCCAAGGGCAAGGCCCGGACTGCATACAGGACAAAGTTGGAAAGATAGAGCAACAGTAATAAGGACATTATGGGAGCGTTTCATGCATACGACATCAGAGGTCGCTGGGGAGTGGACTTCGATGCCGATACGGTATACAAGGTGGGATTTTTCCTGCCTGAGCTTTTGAGCTGCCGGAAGGTGGCGGTGGGACGGGACATGCGTATGTCCTCTCCGGTGATTCACGAGGCCCTGCTCAGGGGACTTATCGATGCTGGTGCCGATGTCTTTGACTTAGGCCTGGCCACGACGCCGTATGTCTACTATGCCACTGCGGCCAAGGGTTTCAAGGCTTCGGTGCAGATTACGGCCTCTCACAATCCGAAGGATGACAACGGACTGAAGGTGTCGCGGGAGGACGCTCTGCCTGTCGGCTACGACACCGGTTTAGGTACGATAGAGAAGTGGATACTTGAAGGCCGTCCCTGCATCCCGGTGCCTGAGGCTGACCGGGGCAGGGTTACGCCGCTCGATCTTCGGGACGAATATTTGGCGTTCCAGCGCCGCTATGTGGGAGACCTGTCCAATCTGCATATCTGCGCGGACCTGTCCAATGGCGTGTCCTCGCTGTTCGTAAAGCAGCTGATGCCATCATCAGTGGAGTATATCTGCGATACGCTGGACGGAAATTTCCCGTGCCACGAACCCAATCCGCTGGTGCCTGAGAATACGGCAATGCTGCGCGAGTATGTAAAGTCACACGGCTGCGATATCGGTGTCATCTATGACGGCGATGCTGACAGGGTGATGTTCGTGGATGAGCGGGGAGAGTTCATCTCGCCGGACCTGATGATAGCCCTTATGGGGCATTTTTTCATGGAGGGTGCCGGCACCAGTCCCGCTGCCCGGGAACGCCTGGCCCTGAAAGCTGTCGGACAGATTGCCGGAGTTCTGGCTCTGCAGGATATCCGTAGCTCCAAGGCGGTAGGGGAGTACCTGTCTCCTATGGGCGTTCAGATGCGTACATGGAGGGTAGGCCGTGCGTATGCCGCTCCCAAGCTACGTGAGATAGACGGCCTTTTCGGAGGCGAGCTGGCCGGACACTACTACTTCAAGGATTTCTTCTACTCAGACAGCGGCATCATGGCCTCGCTCATAGTCCTGGACATAGTGGCGGAGATGAAACGCCGGGGCAAGAGTCTTTCGCAGCTTATAGCCGGCATATCCAAGTATTGTAATTCTGGGGAGATCAATTTCCGTGTAGCCGACAAACCTGCGGCGATGGAGGCTGTCCGGAAACATTTCACCTCATCCGAGGCTCCTTCCGCCGAGATGGACTTTGACGGATACAGAGTAGAATTTCCTCAGTGGTGGTTCAATATCCGTCCCTCCAATACCGAACCTTATCTGCGCTTTATCTGCGAGGCCTCCTCACCGGAGCTTCTTGCTGACAAAGTCGCCCAGGCCCGTTCCGTCATCGCCCGTTTCGAATAGCTTCTGCATTATAGGCATAATCACAACAGTCGAAAAGACCAGGCCCTCCCACTGCTTCGCAGCGGGCCCCATCCCTCTAGAGCCGAGGGCGGCTAGTCTTTTCTCGTTGTTGTGATTATGCTGTAACAGTGGCGGCTATAGCAGGCCGTCGGAGATGCGGAGGGTGATGGTGCGGCGGTCGGGGTCGACATCCATGAGCAGGTCGTCGTGATAGGGTATAAGGGTATCCGTGCCCTCAAGTCCGAGGCAGATGTTACCGGAGAAGTCCTGGACATCCGAGATGACTCCTGCTGTGCGGCTGTCCTGGTCTAAAAGTGTGAATCCTATAAGATCCTCGAGAGTCAGGCCGTCTTCTGTAAGCGGATGACCGTCAGTGTCCGATAGCTCGGGGTAGTCAGCAGGATCTATGTAGATGTCCTTGCCGGCAGCCTCTTCGGCGTCATCATGCGAGTCTATGTCCTCGAAGCGGACGAGGGCTCTGCGCGGGCCTTTGAACAGAATGTCCTGAATAAAAAAGGGAACCGGCATGCCGTCGTATAAC
This sequence comes from Candidatus Coprenecus pullistercoris, assembly GCA_019116965.1. GTDB lineage: Bacteria > Bacteroidota > Bacteroidia > Bacteroidales > UBA932 > Coprenecus > Coprenecus pullistercoris. The sequence goes on along the minus strand of DXAT01000034.1, from coordinate 1,891 downwards.
AGCCATACCGGTTCATCTGTCTTCAGTAAATCCGACACATCTTCCAGAAAAGAGACCATCAGGCCACCGTCAGTACCGTAGGATTTGACAATCCTGGCTATAGGCCTCAGTGTGTCTTTCCCCGGAAACATCGTGTTACTCTGCTGCAGGTGCTGTCTCAGCTGCCTCGGCCTGCTCTGCTGCGGCTGCTGCCTCAGCTTCTGCTTTAGCCTTTGCCTCAGCCTCAGCCTTTGCGGCTGCTTCCTCGGCTTTACGCTTGCTGATGGCCTCGGCCCTCTCCTGATTGATCTTTGCCTCAGCGTTGAGAAGCTCTCTGCGTGTCTCGCTGTCTGTCTTCTTCAGACCCTGCTTCTTGGCCTCGATCTTGCTGTCCCTCTCAGCCTTCCATGCATTCCATCTCTGGTCTGCCACTTCCTGGCTGATAGCGCCCTTGGCTACTCCGCCGTTGAGATGTTTTCTCAGCAGGACACCCTCGTATGAGAGGATGCGGCGGCAGGTGTCAGAAGGCTGTGCTCCGACATTCAGCCAATACAGAGCTCTCTCTGAGTCAAGTCTGATACTTGCGGGGTTGGTGTTGGGGTTGTAGGTGCCGATCTGCTCAATGAGACGTCCGTCACGGGGTGAGCGGATGTCAGTAACTACGATGTGGAAGAATGCGTGATTCTTCTTTCCGTGGCGTGATAAACGAATCTTAACTGCCATAATTTACAGGTTATTAAGTGATTAATAATTAAAACCTCCTTATCTTCTCGAGAAAAGGCCCGCAAATATACGCAGAAGCCGAGAGAAATGCAAAAAAATTAAACTCGTTTGATTTTTTGCATTTCCGAGGCGCAACAGTATATGCGGCGCAGCCGAATATACTGTTCTTCTACTTTGAGCGGAGGAAGCGCAGGGCGCGGGTCATGTAGCGGGGCAGCTGCTTGTGCGGGTCGCGCTTCTCCAGATGGAGGTAGATGCCCCATTTCTTCAGGATGGGAACCTTGAATGTCTCCACGAACTCTATCAGGGTGCCGTCCGGGTCCTCCACATAGGTGAAATGGCCGTCGGCCTCGCCCATCTTGAAGTCCCGTCCGCCGTCGCAGACGAAGCTGTGGCCTAAGGACTCGGCTGTCTCGCGGATAGCCTCCATGTTGCGGATGTCGAAGCAGAGGTGGATGAAGCCGGGGTCGCCCCAGTAGCGGCCTTCGTAGATCTTTCTGGGAGCAGGCACGTCGAAGCCCTCGGGGATGCGTTGCACCAGCTCGATATGGGAGGTGCCCATTACCTCGCTCAGCGGGCCTTCGATGGGCTTGCTGCGGGACAGCAGCACACGGCGCAGGGGATACTGGCCGCCCGGAACGCCGTTCAGGTCGGTCTGGACTCCGGTCACGTCGTATTCGACCTTGTCGTAGTCCATCAGGGTGGAGTAGAATTTGACGGACTTGTCCATGTCGGTGACTCCGAGCACGGCTCCGTTGCCGCCGCCGGTGTTCTTGTTCTCATCCATGAACACATAGCTGTCGGTCTCGACCTCGAAGAGATTGTTCCATGGGTCGTAGAGGAAGAAATGCTCGCGTCCGTCGGGAGTCTTGGTGACTTCGGTCAGCAGCCTGGCTCCTTCGGCCTTGCTCAGCTGTGCGTATGCCGCCCGTACATTGCGGGACTTGATCTTGCAGGCATAGATGCCCAGGTCTCCCAGGGCCGGCTCGAAACTTACGTAGTTGAGCTCGCGGCCTCTCGGCTCCCATACCTCGAAGCCGGCGCCTCCGCGGAGATTGTACACCAGAATCGCGTAGCGGGGCTGCGGCTTGCCGCCGGTGTAGGGCAGCATCCGCTCTGCGACGCCCTCCGCACCGAAGATCTTGGTGTCGAATCCGAAATTGTCCTTATACCATTTCCACGACTCGGC
>DXAT01000033.1 GCA_019116965.1 Candidatus Coprenecus pullistercoris | reverse complement strand
GATGTACCCGTATTTCATTTCCGCTCTGTTGATAGCGATGATGAGTCTGTCTCTCAATCTATTCGTAATACCCAATGCCAATAAGAAAAGACTGGCCTTCGAGGAACAGTATATAAAAGGACAGAAATTCTACAATACCAACCGCAATATCCATTACCAGATAGCTCCCGGTGAATTTGTCTACGTGGAGTCATTCAGTACGTGGAACAATACGGCATATAAGTTTACCCTGGAAAGCACAAGGGAGAGCCATCTGGTATCAAAGCTCTCGGCCGAGAGCGCGGCCTGGGATTCCACGACCGGAGGATGGCGGCTTAAGAACTATACCCTGAGGGACTATACGACGTCGCAGCAGAGGATAACTTTCGGCAAGCAGCTCGATACGGTGATCAATCTCAATATAGATGATTTCTACAGGAGGGAGAATACTGTCGAGACTCTCAATTATGATGAGCTGCAGGAGCTTATAGACATGCAGAGAATGAGAGGGGACAGTATGGTCAAATACTCTCTCATAGAGAAGCATACCCGTTTCGCAGTACCGTTCTCGGCATTTATCCTGACTCTCATAGGCGTGTCTCTTTCCTCCAAGAAGAGGCGCGGCGGCATAGGCCTCAATCTTGGAGTGGGTATAGCCTTGAGTTTTTCCTACATCCTTTTCCTGCGTTTCAGTCAGATGTTCGTGATTACCGATACTTTGCCGCCATGGCTGGCTCTGTGGCTGCCTAACATACTGTATGCGGTGATTGCGGCGGTACTTTACCGTATGGCACCGAAATAATATATATATTTGCAAATTACAAATGATCCGTTTGTTAATATGACTTCAAAAGAGATTAGACAGCAGTTCCTGGACTTCTTCGCCTCGAAGGGTCACAAGATAGTTCCCTCCGCGCCTATGGTCGTGAAGGGAGATCCTACGCTTATGTTCACCAATGCCGGGATGAATCAGTTCAAGGACTGGTTCCTGGGCAATTCCCCCATACTGTATCCCCGTGTGGCGGACAGTCAGAAGTGTCTCAGAGTGAGCGGCAAGCACAATGACCTGGAGGAAGTGGGCCATGACTCTTACCATCATACGATGTTCGAGATGCTCGGCAACTGGAGTTTCGGGGATTATTTCAAGGAAGAGGCGATTGCATGGGCATGGGAACTTCTCACCGAGGTGTACAAGTTGGATAAGGAGCGTCTTTACGCAACTGTGTTCGAGGGATATGACAAGGACGGCCTGGGCCCTGACTCCGAGGCTCTGGAGATATGGAAGCAGTATCTGCCCGAGGACCGTATCCTCTACGGCAACAAGAAGGACAATTTCTGGGAGATGGGCGATACGGGTCCCTGCGGCCCGTGCAGCGAGATACACATCGATCTCAGGGACGATAGGGACAGGCAGGCCGTACCCGGCCGGGAACTGGTCAACAAGAGCGATCCACTGGTCATCGAGATATGGAACCTGGTTTTCATCCAGTACAACCGCAAGGCCGACGGCTCTTTGGAGCTTCTGCCTCACAGGCATGTGGATACAGGCATGGGCTTCGAGCGTCTTGTCATGGCTGTCAACGGCAACAAGAGCAATTACGACGGCGACATGTTCCAGGACATAATCTCCCGTATCGGAGAATTGTCGGGACACAGGTACGGTGCGGAGTCGGAGCAGGTGGATGTGGCTATGAGGGTGGTGGCCGACCATATCAGGGCCATCTCGTTCTCGATTGCGGACGGTCAGTTGCCTTCCAATGTCAAGGCCGGTTATGTCATCCGGCGCATCCTGCGCAGGGCAGTCCGTTACGGTTATACCTTCCTGGGATTCACCGAGCCTTTCCTGTGCCGTCTGGTGCCGGTGCTGGTGGATGTCATGGGAGACGCCTATCCCGAGCTCTGCCGACAGCAGACGCTCATCGAGAAGGTCATCCGCGAGGAGGAGGAGGCTTTTCTGCGCACTCTGGCCAAAGGTATAGGGCTCATCAATACGGTGATGGAACGCTGTGCCGATACCAAGCGCATCTCCGGCAAGGATGCATTTGTACTTTATGATACATTCGGCTTCCCGATTGACCTGAGTGAACTGATTGCCAGGGAAAACGGGTATACCATCGACCTGGAGGAATTCGAGGCCGAGCTCGGAAAGCAGAAGGCCAGGGCCCGCAATGCCGCCGCTGTGGAGGCCGGAGACTGGGTGGTGCTGGACGGGACAGAGGAGCACTCTTTCGTAGGTTACGACACTCTGGAGGCAGATGTGCGCATCGTCAAGTACCGTACCGTCAAGACCAAGGGCAAGGAGGTCTACCAGCTGGTGTTTGACCATACCCCCTTCTATGCCGAGAGCGGCGGACAGGTCGGAGACTGCGGAACCATAGTCTCTCCCTCAGGTGAAAAGACGCTTGTACTCAACACTATCAAGGAGAATAATCTCAGCATACATATCGCGGACAGGATTCCTTCGGAGCCGGAGGCGGTGTTCCACGCCTGTGTGGACGCTCAGAAACGGCAGGAGACGGCCAACAACCATTCGGCCACCCACTTGCTGCACCAGGCCCTGAGGGCTGTGCTGGGAACGCATATCGAGCAGAAAGGCTCCTATGTGTGTCCATCCTATTTCCGCTTTGACTTCTCGCACTATGAGAAGATATCCGCTGAGAAACTGCGCGAGGTGGAGAGGATGGTCAACCGTCTTATACGCGAGGACTATCCCCGACAGGAGTTCCGGGACATGCCCATAGCCGAGGCGAAGGGCATGGGTGCGATGGCCCTTTTCGGAGAGAAATACGGTGACAAGGTGCGCGTAATCCGTTTCGGAGACTCGGTGGAGCTCTGCGGAGGAACCCACACTTCCTCGACCGGCCGTATCGGTATGCTCAAGATAGTCTCTGAGTCGGCCGTGGCGGCAGGAGTCCGCAGGATACAGGCTGTCACCGGCAGTTATGTAGAAGATCTTTTCGACGGAGTAGAGGACCAGATCAACGCTGTGCGCTCTTTCCTTGAGAATACACCGGATGTCATCACCGGTATCAAGAAACTCGTGGCCGAGAATGAATCATTCCGTCATTCTCTCGAGGAGGTGGCCCGGGAGAGAGCTGCTGCCCTCAGGAAGTCACTGACGGAAAAGAGCGGAATGACGCCTTCCGGAGTTCGTCTGTTCTCCCTGACTGGAGTATATTCGCCCGAAATAGTCAAGGAAGTAGCCTTTGAGCTGCGTAAGGAGAATACACGCGCCGCAATGGTCGCTGCCTTTATGACCCCTGACCGCAAGCCCTCGCTGCTGATGATGTATACGGATGATTTGGTGTCCGCCGGAGCTCATGCAGGCAAGGATGTGAAAGCCGCTGCTGTCCATATCAAGGGAGGCGGAGGCGGTCAGCCCTTCTTAGCTACCGCAGGCGGCAAGGATCCTGACGGACTGATGGCGGCCCTGACGGCGATGAGCGAATCCGTCAATAAGATAAGCTGACAGATATACGGCTCCGCAGGATGAAGAGACTCGACCTTTTCATATTGAAGTCCTTTTTAGGACCGTTCGTGATGACATTCTTCATCACCGTGTTCATACTGGTGATGCAGTTCCTGTGGCTGTACATCGACGAACTGGTGGGAAAGGGTCTGAGTTTCTGGGTTATCATGGAGTTCCTCGGCTGGGGCTCGGCGACGATTCTGCCGCTCTCCATGCCGCTGGCCACTCTGCTGGCCTCCATCATGACCTTCGGCAACCTGGGAGAGAACAACGAGCTGCTGGCCATGAAGGCCGCGGGTATCTCTCTTCAGAGAATCTTCTTGCCGCTGATATTCGTGGCTTTTGCCATCAGCGTGGCTGCGTTTTTTGTCTCCAACAACCTGATACCCTTGGCATACAACAAGATATATACGCTCCAGTACGATATATCCAGGACCAAGGACGAGATCAAGATACCTACCGGAACTTTCTACAACGGCATCGACGGGTATTCGCTGAGGGTCAACTCCAGCAACAAGGAGACAGGCATGATGTACGATGTCATGGTCTATAACCATACCCAGAACAAGGGCAATATATCCCTGGCTGTGGCTGACTCAGGCATGATCCGTTCTACGCCGGACAAGAAGGCGCTGGTGTTCACTCTGTATCATGGTGTCTCATACGAGGAGAACAATGTGAGGAACAGCGTTGATACCTCCTACACTCTTCAGCAGGTGGATTTCGACATGCAGGAGATAGTGATTGCCTTGGAGAACTATGCTTTCCAGAAGTCCGAGGAGGACCGCTACGGCAACGAGATCATGGCCCGTAACTTGGAGCAGCTCTCCCATGACCGGGACTCGCTCGGTTCTCTGTATCAGGATGTGTCCATGAAGCAGAGAAAGGAGGTGGCGTACGACCTGTACATAGACAAGGCTTCGCAGCTGGATACGGCCAAGAACAAGGGGCTTGACAGCGTTTTCCCACTGGATACTCTGTCCTGGTCTGACGCGCAGAGAGAACTGGATGCCGTGGACCAGGCCATATCATCGGTGCAGAAAGCCATTCAGACGATGCAGAGCTACCATAGGGAAGTGAACCAGTATACATATTACCTCAGGAGGATAGATCTGGAGTACCTCAGGAAGTTCACGCTCTCCTTCGCCTGCTTCATATTTTTCTTCATAGGCGCACCTTTGGGGGCTATTATCCGTAAAGGAGGTCTGGGTACGCCTGTGATAGTGTCCGCACTGTTCTTCGTCCTGTACTGGGTGGTGGACATCTCGGGAAAGAAGCTGGCGAGAGACGGAGTCATATCCCCGGAGCTGGGCGCATTCATTTCCTCGCTGGTGCTCCTGCCTATCGGAGTGTTCCTTACCTGGAAGTCCACTAAGGATTCCTCGATATTCAATATCGAGACATATCTGTTGCCTGTTAAGAAATTTTTTGCAAGACTGTCAATGAGAAAGAAACATGAGACCGGAACTACTGACGGAAGCCTCAGCAGGAACCGGAAGCTGAGAATAGTGTTCATGGGTACTCCCGAGTTCGCGGTGGGTTCTTTGAGCGCACTTGTGGACGGAGGATACAACATCGTGGGAGTGGTGACCGTCCCCGACCGAAAGACAGGACGCGGACAGAAGACCGGCACAAGTCCGGTAAAGGACTACGCTCTGGTCCATTCTCTCCCCCTGCTTCAGCCCGAATCTCTGAAGGACCCCGGCTTTCTCGGGGAACTGCGTGCCCTGGAGGCGGATCTGTTCGTGGTAGTGGCCTTCAGGATGCTGCCCAAAGCAGTGTGGTCCATGCCTCCTATGGGGACATTCAATCTGCATGCGTCGCTGCTTCCCGCGTACCGCGGCGCGGCTCCTATAAACTGGGCCATAATCAACGGTGAGACCAGGACCGGAGTTACGACATTTCTTCTTGACGAGCACATGGACACCGGCGCGGTGTTGTTCCAGCAGGAGGTGGATATCCTTCCTGATGAGGATTTCGGCAGTCTTTATGGCAGGCTGATGAAGGCGGGTTCCGCCTTGGTGCTCAAGACCGTAGATGCTCTTGCGTCCGGAAGTGCGGAGCCGAAGGCTCAGGACAGCGGTTCTCTGGCTCCTGAGCGGATGATCGCACCGAAGCTCAGCCGTGAGACAGGCCTCTTGGACTGGAGCGGGAATGCGGAGAGTCTTCACAACCTTGTGCGCGGGCTTTCTCCCAAACCCGGAGCTCACGGAACCATCGTCATGGACGGTCAGGAGGTGGAACTGAAGATATATGCGGCGTCCGTAGCCGAAGCTACGGAGGAACAGGCAGCAGCTGCTCCTGGAACGGTCTTTACTGACCACCGCTCGTATATCCATGTCCGTTGCGGGACCGGTATACTGTCTGTCACGGAGCTTCAGGCTCCTGCCAAGAAACGGATGGATGTGCGCAGTTTCCTCGCCGGCTGGAGGGGCGCCCGGGGATGAGACCGGCTGTCTCTTATGCTATTCTGTGCGACGGGGATTTCCCTGAAAATGCCGATGTGAGGGACCGTCTGCTGTCCTGCGATGTGGTTGTCTGCTGCGACGGAGCTGCCGGGTCTTTCATGCGTTTCCGCAAACCGGAGTTTGTGGTCGGGGATATGGACTCGCTGCCGGAGACTCTCCGTCAGGAACTTTCCGACCAGATATTTCCTGTGGGGGAGCAGGAGAGCAACGATCTCTCCAAGGCTTTCCGCTGGATATGCTCGATGCTGCGGGTGGGACGCGGAACGGCCTTGCCCGAATTTTCCATTACGGTATTCGGAGCTACCGGCAAGCGGGAGGACCATACGCTCGGCAATATATCCCTGCTGGCGGATTTTGCCTTTTATCTTGACGCTCTCGGAGCAAGAGGCTCTCTTTCCATGGTTACTGACTACGGGGTGTTCGTGCCCCTGCTCGATTCGTGCCGGCTCGGTCTCCCCGTGGGCCAGCCGCTGTCGCTTTTCGCATTCGACCCTGAGCTTAGGATTGACAGCTCCGGTCTGGAGTATCCTACTTCAGAAGTGCGTTTCGACATGTGGTGGAAGGCTACCCTCAACCGCACATCCTCGACATCCGTCGAGCTGCGTCTTAGCCATCCGGCGAAAGTACTGGCATATCTGCCTGGATTTATGGACGGGCAGCTGAATGTAGAGAAGCTATGACGGTAAGACAGATTCTCAGGGACTGGACTTTGCCGATAGCCATGGCCGCCGGGGCCATGGGCTATTTCGTATTTCATTATGCCGGCTTTCTCGCTCCGCTTAAGCCTGCTGTATGGGTCGCCGTGGATGTCCTGACCCCGTCACTGATTTTCATCCAGCTCTTCCTTACTTTCTGTAAAGTCGACCTGAAGGATTTCCGCCTTACGCGCTGGCACTGGATCGTGCTGCTGTTTCAGCTGCTGTCGTCTCTGGCCGTCGCCTCGGTACTCATCTTCGTGCCCATGGACGAGGTTTACCGTGAGATATTCGAAGGGGCCATGGTGTGCCTTATCTGCCCGACGGCTACTGCGGCGGCCGTGGTTACGGACAAGCTCGGGGGCAGCGCTGCGCGGATTACTGTTTACAACCTGATGTCCAATATTTTAGCGGCAGTATTTGTGCCGGTTGTCTTTCCGTTGATCGAAGTACATTCAGAGCTGGGGTTCCTGCCTGCCTTTCTGAAGATACTGTCCAAGGTATTCCCGCTGCTGATATGTCCGTTCCTGCTGGCCCTGCTGCTCCGTTATCTCTGGCCCAAGGCACATGATTTCTTCAAGGCCCGCGCGGGCATCGCATTCTATCTCTGGGCTGTTGCTCTCGCGCTCGCTATCGGACAGACCGTCCGCTCCATGCACAACAGTACCGCTCCGTCTCTCGTACTGTGGCTTATTGCCGGGGCAGCACTGATGACCTGCATCGTTCAGTTCTGGTTCGGGAAGCGTACAGGCAGAGCTTATGGCGACAACATTACGGCCGGCCAGGCTTTGGGACAGAAGAACAGTGTCCTGGCCATATGGATGGCCTATACATATCTCAATCCGATATCCTCCCTTGCGCCCGGAACCTACGCGATCTGGCAGAATCTCTTCAATTCCTGGCAGTTGTGGCGTAAGAACCACAGAACATAATTAATACAGAAACGATATGACCAGACTGACTGTGATAATGACATTTGTGCTGTCCTTCCTTACCTGTGCGGCTGCGCGGGCGCAGGAAAGTGACGGGATATTCCGCCATGTGCTTTTTTCGGTGGATACGAGCGATAAGGACAGGCCCGTGCGGTGCTACCGGATACCTGCGCTGACTACGGCGCCGGACGGGAGCCTTATCGCCGCGATAGACGAGAGGGTGCCTTCATGCGGAGATCTTAGGTGGAACAGGGACATCAACATCGTGGCCAGACGCAGTACGGACGGCGGCAGGACATGGGGACCGGTGCAGAGGATTGTGGATTTTCCCGACGGGGAGTCGGCCTCGGATCCGTCCATGATTACCGATACCCAGACGGGAACGGTATGGTTGTTCTACAATTACATGGACCAGGACCGGGAACGGGACCGCTACAGGTTCCATGTGGTCAGCAGCAGCGACAACGGTCAGACTTGGTCGGCCCCGGTCGATATCACTTCACAAGTGGCTCCCGAGGACTGGAAGGGTGATTTCAAGTTCATAACCTCCGGGCAGGGGGCGTTTACACGGGACGGCCGCATGCTGCACACGATGGTCAATCTCCAGCGCGGCCTCTTTCTTATAGTCAGTGACGATCACGGCCGGTCGTGGTACAGGCTGCCGGCCGTCATACATCCTGCTGACGAGTCGAAAGTCGTGGAGCTTCATTCAGGCGGATGGATGATCAACAGCCGTGTCAATAACGAGGGCTGCAGGTACATACATGTGTCCAAGGATGACGGAAAGACATGGAACAGCCGGCCTGTGCCGGATCTGCCCGATCCGGGCTGCAACGGAGCCATTATCCACTATCCGTATTACGGAGAGAGGGGCTGCCTTCTCTTCATCAATGCCTCCGATCCGGTAGAACGCCGCAGGCTCACTGTCCATTATAGTACCGACCGCGGAGAGACATGGAGCCGTGGCCTGACCGTGGTCGAGGGGGATGCGGCGTATTCGGACATTACCGTGCTCCCGTCAGGTGACATAGTCCTGTTCTATGAGCGGGACAGCTATACTGTCAATGAAGTTGCCGTAGTTCCCCGCAGCGTATTGTTCCCGGACGGACATAAATGAAAAATATTTGACCGCTGAAAAGGATTTTTTGTATTTTTGCCCATTAATTTAGGAGGAGAAGTACGGAATATGCGCAAGAAAACAGACAGGCAATATGTGTTGAACCCGGAGACACTTGATTATGATGTGGTTGAACAGCCTTCGACTGTGAGAAGGTATGTGCGTACGGCCATATTGTATGCTCTGTCAAGCGTCTCGGTGTTCGTACTCTCGCTCTATCTTGTTACGGATGTATTCCATGGCAGGACTCCGAGGGAGCTTATCGTGGAGAAAAGCTACAGGGAGTGGCATTCGAAGCTGGATCTGCTCGAGCGGAAGATCGAGGCCTCCGCAATGGCTCTTGAGGACATGGAGCGCAGGGACAATTCGCTTTACCGTTCTGTGTTCGGCATGGAGGTTATTCCTGATGACATACGCAGTGCCGGTTACGGAGGAGTGGACAGGTATGCCTCTCTCAGGGAGAGGGACTATACCGGCTCGCTTACCGGTGCCGTGATGCGTTCCGACATGCTCCTGAAGAAGGCCTATGTACAGTCAAAGTCCTTCGACCAGGTGGCAGCGGTCTCCGCGAGAGCCGCCGAGATGGCTTTGTGCGCTCCTACCATACCTCCTGTCAATTATGCCAATGTGCGTCAGGCTTCCGGTTTCGGCGTGCGGGTCGACCCGATACACAGGAACATGTACCGCCGTCATCAGGGAGTGGACCTTGCTCCCAAATCCGGACAGCAGGGTGAGCCGATATATGTCACGGGCAACGGTGTGGTGGAGAAGGTCGGCTATGACGCCGGAGGTTATGGAAGATATGTGCTGGTGGATCATGGATTCGGATACAAGACACGCTATGCACATCTGAGGGAGGCTCTCGTGCATGAGGGACAGGATGTGCAGCGCGGGCAGCAGATAGCCCTTATGGGCAACACCGGACGCTCAACAGGAACGCATCTTCATTATGAGGTAATCTATATGGGGAATCATGTCAATCCGGTCAATTATTACAATAAGGACATACTGCCGGAGGACTATGCCGCTATCATCAGTTCCTCCAATGAGAAGCCGATGAGCTGATGGGACGCCTGAAGTACGATAAGGAATTGCTTGATTTCGTCGAGGACAGGCACCCGGCGATGTATCATGTGCTCCGTGTGCTGAAATTCGTCGCTTACACGCTTGCTCTGGTGGTTCTGTACTATCTGGTATTCACACTTTTTTTCTCAAGTGAGGAGGAACGCCGGATGATATCCGAACGGCGCCTGATAGAAAGGGAGTACGATGCCTTGTCCGGACAGGTGACCCTTCTGGAAAATGTGGTCGGGGGCCTGGAGGTGAAGGACGAGGCCATTTACCGCGAGCTTTTCAACACCAATTTTCCTGACATCTCGTTTGCCGATACCTCTCTCATGCAGGCCCTGTCGGATACGGCATGCGTGCCTCAGCTGGTGGATATGACTTATCTTGCGGCGTTCAGGCTCGGAAGGGAGTTCGACCTGTGCTCGATGCTGATAGGCGCCGTGGCTGATTCACTTTCGGAGACGGATCCGGATATGCTTAGGAGGATACCGTCCATAATGCCTATCGCGGATTTCCCGCTGGGCAATGTGGGGGCGTCCTTGGGACGCAAGATGCATCCTTTCTACAAGGAGGTGGTCTTTCACGGCGGCCTCGACCTCGTGGCTCCTGCAGGAGTGGAGGTGAGGACTACGGCCGACGGTACGGTCAAGTCCGTGGAGAGGGCCATGAAACTGCAGGGAACCAGGATCGTGGTGGACCACGGCAACGGATACGAGACGGTGTATGCCCATCTGTCCGATGTGCTTGTGCGCAAGGGACAGCAGGTGTCGCGCGGTGATGTGATAGGGCGCAGCGGCAACTCGGGTACTTCATTCGCTCCTCATCTTCATTACGAAGTGCTTCGTGACGGCAGGCAGCTTGACCCCTTGTGCTTCTTCAACGCCGAGCTGGACACCGACAGCTATGCCGAGCTGCTCATGTACGCAGCCAATACAGGACAATCACTGGACTAAAATCATCCATCATGCCATATAAGGAATATCAACCTGAAAAGCTGTATTACAGTATCGGAGAAGTGGCGGAGCTCTTGGGAGAGAGCACTTCCCTGGTAAGATACTGGTCGGACACCTTCTCCCGCTTCGTAAAGCCGCAGAGGAACAAGAAGGGCAACAGGAAATACTCTCCTGCAGATGTGGAGGAGCTCAAGAAGATACATTATCTGGTAAAGGAACGCAGGATGACGCTTGAGGGCGCCGCCGCCGCGCTCGGCCGTGGGGGCAGGAGCGTGGACAACAACGCGGAGATAGCCGAGAGACTGCGCGGTGTCAGGGAGTCATTGCTGGAGATATCCAAATCTTTGAGCGTATGAGGGCAGGAGAGATAGCGGCCGTCATAGAGGAGTTCGCTCCACTGAGGCTTCAGGAAAGCTGGGACAATTCCGGTTTTTGTATCGGAGATGCGGACTGTCAGGTACATAAGGCCCTGATAGGATTTGACTGTACTCCGGAGCTGATAGAGGAGGCGCTGGAAACAGGGGCCGATATGGTCATCACTCATCACCCCCTGATTTTCGGTGGGCTCAGAAAGATATCCCGTGCTACCCTTACCGGCCGGGCTGTGATGGATGCCATACGGGGAGGAGTGACCGTCTATGCCTGTCATACCAATATGGACAAGGTCCTGGGCGGAGTCAGCGGCCATACCGCATCTCTTTTGGGACTTGTGGATGTAAAGGTGCTCGATGATGACGGAGAAGGCTGCGGTCTCGGCATAATAGGCAGTCTTCCCGAACCTGTACCTGCCGGGACATTTCTTGCGGACATGAAGTCGGCCCTCGGGCTCAAGGTCGTCAGGCACTCGCGCCTGTTGACCGGGCCGGTCCGCCGTGTGGCTTTGTGCGGAGGCAGCGGGCGCTCGCTTATCGCAGCCGCATGCAAGGCCGGCGCGGATGTGTATGTAACGGCAGATGTGTCATATCATGAGTTCTATGCCCCGGACGGCATGATGATTGCTGACATAGGACATTTTGAGAGCGAGTCGAAGATTGTGGATGTAATATATGACACCGTTAGGGAAAAAATTCCTAACTTTGCGCTCCGGATTGCATCAAAAAGCACTGTCAATCCTGTATATTATTTTTAAACAGATATGGCTACAAACAGACAGAAGAACATGATAGATACGCCTATCGACAGGCGTGAGACATTCGTGTCCCTATCCAAGAACATCAGTGACACCGAGGCCGGTATGGAGCACAAGCTCCATACTCTGTACATGATTCAGCAGAGGGATTCCAAGATTGACGAGATTCATCTCCTGCTCGGTGAGCTTCCTGATGAGATCAGGGATCTTGAGGATGAGGTGGAAGGACTCAAGACCCGTGTGGGCAAGCTCCGCGAGGAGATGGCAGAGTCCGAAAAGTACCTGTCGCAGAAAAAGATAGAGGCGGAGAACAGCAAGGCTGCCATCGCCAAGTACCAGGAGCAGCAGGCCAATGTCAAGAACAACAGGGAGTATGTCTCCATCTCCCGTGAGCTGGAGTACCAGCAGCTTGAGCTTGAGCTTGCCGCAAAACGCATCAATGAGAGAAAAGCACGCATCGATGAGCTGAAGGCGGCCATAAATGATACTCTCGGCACCATCAAGCAGAGAGAGGCGGATCTCGAGGAGAAGAAAAAGGAGTGTGATTCCATTACCGAGGAGACCGCCAAGGAGGAAGAGAGACTCACGAAGGAGATATCCGAGCTCAAGTCCTCCATAGATGCGAGGACTCTCGCCGCATACGAGAAGGTGAGGTCCAATGCCCATAACGGTCTTGCCGTGGTGACCGTCAAGAGAGACGCGTGCGGCGGATGCTTCAACAAGATTCCGCCCCAGAGGCAGCTCGACATCGCTCAGAACAAGAAGATCATCGTGTGCGAGTATTGCGGAAGGATTCTGGTAAGTCCCGATTTTGAGGAGGACAAGGTTGCTGCCGGAAAAGAATGAGAAGGACATTCTTCCAGCATGTAGGACAGACATCACCATCCCCTTTGGCTATTGAGGTAGACAGGGCGGATGGTGTTTTTCTCTACAGTCACGGCCGCAGGTATATCGATCTGGTCTCAGGCGTGTGTGTCAGCAACATAGGCCATCATCATCCGGAGGTGGTGGAGGCGGTGCGCTCCCAGGCGGGAGATTATTTTCATCTGATGGTGTACGGAGAGATGATACAGGCTCCTCAGGTGCTTCATGCATCGCTCCTCACATCCATTCTGCCGCCGTCCCTTGACTGTATCTATTATGTCAACTCCGGGTCGGAGGCTGTGGACGCCGCTTTGAAACTCGCGAAAAGACTTACCGGCAGGAGCCGCATGGCCTCGTTCGTCAACTGTTATCACGGTTCGTCCCATGCGTCCCTCAGTCTTATGGACGATGAGGGCCGTAAGGGTGCTTTCCGTCCGTTGCTGCCAGGTGTTGACCAGCTTCGCTTCAACTGCCTTCAGGATCTGAGCCTGATAACAGACAGGACTGCCTGCGTGATTGTGGAGCCTGTGCAGGGCGAGGCAGGCGTGATCGTTCCTGACGACGGTTTCCTGCAGGCGCTGCGTACAAGGTGCGATGAGACCGGTACGCTTCTGATATTCGATGAGGTGCAGACCGGGTTCGGACGCACAGGCAGGATGTTCGCCTTTGAGAAATACGGAGTCGTTCCTGACATACTGGTGCTGGCGAAGGCATTGGGCGGAGGCATGCCTCTTGGGGGCGTGGTATCCTCCAAGACCCGGCTCGATGCGTTTACTCACGATCCCGTACTCGGCCATATCACTACTTTCGGAGGTCATCCGGTATGCTGTGCCGCGGCCTTGGCGTCGCTTAAGGTCCTGCTCAGGGAGGACTGGGTGAGCAAGGCGGACATGAAGGGACAATATATCGGGGATGCGCTCCGCTCACATCCTGCGGTCAGGGAAATACGCAGGAGCGGACTGCTGCTGGCCGTGGATCTGGGCCGGGAGGATTATGCCTCGCGGATGCTGGGCCTGCTGCTGGACGAAGGGGCGGTGAGCGACTATTTCCTCTACAATCCGACATCATTCCGTATCGCGCCCCCGCTGTGTATAAGCATGGAGGAGGCGGATATGGCCGTGAATACAGTAATCCGGGCACTGGACAAACTCTAAATCGTAATTATCATGGCGAAAACTGTCAGACCAAAAAATAAGAAGGAAGTCTCCATAGATGCCATAGGCATGGAGTCGGGGAAAGTTCCGCCCCAGGCCATAGATGTGGAGGAGGCTGTCTTGGGAGCCATGCTCATCGAGCCCAATGCGGTGCCGGATGTGCTGGATTCCCTTACCGCGGACTGTTTTTACAAGGAAGCCCACAGGAAGATTTTCTCGGCCATATCGAAACTCTCGCTGGCTCATGACCCGGTGGACATCTATACTGTGGCCGAGGAACTGAAGAAGGACGGAGACCTGGAAGAGGCGGGCGGCCCGTATTACCTGAGCCTGCTGTCGTCGAAAGTGGGCGCGGCGGCTCATGTGGACTACCATGTCAAGATACTGCTTCAGAAGTATATCCAGAGGGAGCTGATAACCATATCCGCCGAGGTCCAGCGGGACTCATTCGATGACGGCATACCGGTGGACGACCTTCTGGACGGTGCCCAGCAGAAGCTGTTCAATCTGGCGGAGAAGAACATGAAGCGGGAGACCCAGCCGGTGCAGGATGTCATCAAGGAGGCCGTGATGGAGATCGAGGCCAACCAGGAGCGTACGGACGGCCTTAGCGGCGTGCCTTCGGGATATACTGGCATAGACCGCATAACTTTGGGATGGCAGGCTTCCGATCTGGTCATTATCGCTGCCCGTCCCGCCATGGGTAAGACGGCGTTCGTGCTGACAATGGCCCGCAACATGACTGTGGACCACAGGATACCGGTTGCGTTCTTCTCGCTTGAGATGTCTTCCAAGCAGTTGGTAAAGAGACTTCTTGTCTCCGAGACCGGACTGTCTTCCGATAAGATACGCGGAGGAAAGAAACTGCAGGAGTACGAGCTGGTCCAGCTTCATGAACGGATAAAGGACTTGGCGTCGGCTCCGCTCTACATAGACGATACTCCGTCGCTTTCGATATACGAGCTGCGCTCCAAAGCACGCCGTTTGGTGCGCAACGCCGGAGTCAAACTGATAATCATAGACTACCTTCAGCTTATGACCGGTCCTCCCGAACTGCGCGGCATGAGGGAGCAGGAGGTGTCCAATATCTCACGCTCGCTCAAGGCCATAGCCAAGGAACTGGATATACCGGTTATCGCCCTTTCGCAGCTTAGCCGTGCCGTGGAGACCCGTGGCGGCAACAAGCGGCCGCAGCTCAGCGACCTGCGCGAGTCCGGAGCCATAGAGCAGGACGCCGATATCGTGATGTTCATTCACCGTCCGGAGTATTACGGGACTGAGGGAGAGAATTCGGCCCCTGGAGAGGCCCAGATCATCATCGCAAAGCACCGTAACGGCTCGACAGCCGATGTGCCCATGCGGTTCCGTGCCTCGGAGGCACGTTTTGTGGATGCCAACGATGACGGATTCAGTCCGCTGGACAGCATCCAGGATGTATATGTCGAGTCCAGTATGAACAATTCTGAGTTTGAGGACGGTCTCGGTTAGATATATTGTGGCAGTGGTGCTGTCGCTGCTGTTGTGGCAGCCGCTTTCGGGACAGTGCTTTCCGATACATCCCGATCTGGCGGTCGATCATGCCTTCCGGCAGGGAGAGAGACTGACTTACATCATACATTACAAGTGGCTGGGTATCCGTACCGATGTAGGCACGGCCGAGGTGGTGCTGCAGGACGGTGGCATGCGTGACGGGCGCAGGCTCCTGCATCCGGTGGCTTCGGGCAGTACCTATAAGTTCTGGGATGCTTTTTTCAAGGTGAGGGACCTGTATGAGTCCATGTTCTATGAGGATTCGGTAAGGCCGGTGTATTTTCACCGGGATATCCATGAGGGCAAGTACACCATACAGAATTTCTACGACTGGGACGACAGTACCCATGCCATCAGTGCCAGGGTCATCCGCAAGGGCGGGGCAGTGGATACGGTCCTGCCCGGGCATGAGTGTACTTTCGACCTCCTGACATTGTTCTACAATGCCCGCAATATGGATTTGGAGGCACTGGAGCAGGGTGTCAACCAGCCCGTGTCATTCGCTATCGATGAGGAGATATTCGACATATACTTCAGGTATATAGGACGGGAGGAGAAGAAGATACCAGGTATAGGCAAGTTCCGCACTCTCAAGTTTGCGGCCAAGGTCGTGGCCGGAGAGGTGTTTACCGGAGAGCAGGAGATGTATATATGGGTCTCGGATGACATGAACAGAGTGCCTCTGCTTTTCGAGTCTCCGATACTGGTGGGTTCGGTATACGGCAGGCTTTCCGGCTGGGAGCATCTTAGATATCCGCTGGAGGAATGCAAGGTGGTAAAACATAAAAAATGAGAAAGCATATAGAGACAGAGGAGATACGGCATGCCGGGACAGTCACGGAGGTGATGCCGTTTGAGGTAAAGGTCCGGATCGTGGCTCAGTCGGCCTGCGCCCGGTGTCATGCGAGGGCGGCTTGCGGAGCCTCTTCCGGCGAGCCCAGAATCATTACGGTCAAGCGCAGGGATGACGGCTCGTTCAGGCCGTCCGACCAGGTGCATGTCGTCATAAGGCAGACACAGGGCTTCAAGGCCGTGCTGATAGCATATCTTGTTCCGTTGTTCATCCTATTGGTTTTATTATTAACTTTGCCTTTACTTTTTGACAACGAACTGGTGACCGGGCTGGGTGCCCTGGGGTTTGTGGCCCTGTACTATTTGGTACTGGCCGGGTTCCGGGACAAGCTCAATTCCGGATTTACCTTTACAATAGAAAAAATACAATAACAACACATGGGTACTACTTTTGTTTTTACGGTTGTCGTCCTCAGCGTACTCGGACTGCTGCTTGCCGTGGTGCTGTTTGCCGTGGCTAAAAAGTTCAATGTCGAGGAGGATCCGCTCATCGATGTCGTGGAGTCAGTGATGCCCGGTGCCAACTGCGGAGGATGCGGTTTCGCAGGCTGCAGGGCTTTCGCCGAGGCCTGTGTCAAGTCCAAGTCCCTTGAGGGCAAGTTCTGTCCCGTCGGAGGTAATTCCGTCATGCAGAAAGTGGCCTCGGCCATGGGGGTACAGGTGGAGGAGAAGGCGCCCATGGTGGCCGTTGTCAGATGCAACGGCACATGTCAGAACAGAGTAAGGACCAATGAGTATGACGGCTCGGTCTCATGCCGGATAATCAGTTCGCTCTACAGCGGCGACACAGGCTGCCGTTACGGATGTCTTGGAGGCGGTGACTGTGAGCGTGCCTGCCAGTTCGGAGCCATCAGGGTCAATCCGGAGACTCTCATCCCGGAAGTGGACGAGGAGAAATGCACTGCCTGCGGTGCATGTGTCAGGGCCTGCCCTAAAGGAGTCATAGAGCTCCGCAACAAGGGGCCGAAGAACCGCAGGGTATATGTATCCTGTGTCAACAAGGACAAGGGCGGTGTGGCCAGGAAGGCCTGCACCGCAGCCTGCATCGGCTGCGGCAAATGCGCAAAGGTATGTCCTTTCGGGGCCATTACGGTGGAGAACAATCTGGCCTATATAGATTTCAACAAATGCAAGCTCTGCCGCAAGTGTGTGGCCGAGTGTCCGACCGGAGCCATTCACGCCGTCAATTTCCCTCCCAAGCCGGCAGCCGCTCCCGCGGAAGAACCAAAAACAGACAAGCAATGAGACGTACATTTTCAAAAGGCGGTGTCCATCCCGCAGACCGCAAGCTGGCCGCTGATTCGGCGATAGAGATACTCCCTCTGCCACAGAGGATGTACATTTCCATGTCCCAGCATCTCGGAGCACCGGCGCAACCGCTCGTGCAGAAGGGAGACAGGGTGAGGGCAGGGCAGCTGATAGGGGCATCGTCAGGATTCATATCTGCCAATATCCACAGTTCCGTGTCGGGTACGGTCGTTGCGGTCGAGCCTTATGCTGACCTGGCGGGCAATCCCGCGATGCATGTAATCATAGATGTCGAGGGTGACGAGTGGGAGGAGTCCATAGACCGTACACCGGACATCGTCAGGGACATAACTATGTCTCCGGCGGAGATTGTAAAGAGGATAGCCGATTGCGGAGTCGTGGGATTGGGCGGGGCCTCTTTCCCCACTCATGTCAAACTGTCCCCGCCTCCGGGCAAGAAGGCCGATGTCTTGATCGTCAACGGAGCCGAGTGCGAGCCTTATCTGACTTCGGATTACCGCCTGATGCTGGAGCATGCCGAGGAGGTGCTTCTCGGAGCCCGTATCATGATGAAAGCTCTGGGTGTTACCAAGGGCTACATCGGTATAGAGGACAACAAACCCGAGGCAATAAGGAAGATGAGGGAGCTGACGGCCTCCTCGTATCCGGAGATAGAAGTCGTCTCTCTGCGCAAGAAATACCCGCAGGGCGGTGAGAAACAGCTTATAGATGCCGTGACCGGCCGCAGGGTACCCTCCATGGGCCTGCCTATAGATGCCGGGGCCGTAGTTCAGAATGTAGGCACCGCCTTCGCCGTCTATGAGGCAGTGCAGAAGAACAAGCCGCTTTTTGAGGGCGTGATGACGGTTACCGGAGAGTGTCTGGACTCCCAGCGCAATTTCCGTTTGCGTGTGGGTACGCCTTTCGGGGAGATACTGGAAGCTGTAGGCGGAATTCCGTCGCAGACGGCCAAGATAATCAGCGGAGGCCCTATGATGGGCAAGGCTGTTTCCAATATTGCCGCGGCCTCGGTCAAGAGCACCTCGTCCCTCCTGCTGCTTACGGAGAAGCAGACAAAGCGCCGCATGGAGGGTGAGTGTATCCGCTGCGGCAAGTGTGTGGAAGCCTGTCCGATGGGTCTTGAGCCATACCTGCTCAACAAGCTCGCCAGGGCCGGCCATAATGATGAGTTGGAACGCAACAAGGTGTATGACTGCATCGAGTGCGGATGCTGCATGTTTACCTGTCCGGCCAACATCCCCTTGCTGGACTATATACGGACCGCGAAGGCCGATGTGATGCGCATCATGCGCGGCCGTCCCAAAAAGTAACTGATTAAAATAAGATATATGAGAAAGCTGATAGTATCTCCCGCACCCCATATCCACGGAGACAACAGCACCGGGAAGATAATGAGGGATGTGCTGATAGCCCTTGTGCCCTCGGTGCTGGCAGCCGTATATTTTTACGGCCTGTTCGCAGTCATGCTGCTGGCAGTGGCCGTGGTTGCCTGTGTCGGCGTGGAGTTCCTGATTCAAAAATACATGCTCAGGACTGCTGTCACGGTCAGGGACCTTTCCGCTGTCGTCACCGGAGTCCTGCTTGCCCTCAACCTGCCTCCGACAGCTCCGTGGTGGGTGGTTGTCATAGGTTCCGTGGTGGCTATAGGTGTCGCCAAGATGACATTCGGAGGTCTGGGCCACAATATCTTCAACCCGGCGCTTGTAGGCCGTGTATTCCTGCTTATATCCTTTCCGGTGATTATGACCGACTGGACCGTACCGGCCTCATGCTTCCGCCCTGGAACCGATGCCGTCACCGGAGCCACGCCGTTGGCCTTGATCAATGAGGGACTCGCCAACGGTTTTACTGTAGATCAGATACTGAAGGACAATGGGCTGAATGATTATTGGCAGATGCTCTTCGCGAGGGCAGGCGGCTCGGCCGGAGAGGTGTCGGCCATCGCCGTCCTTCTCGGCTTCATATATCTGCTGGTCCGCAGGGTCATCCGTCCGCATATCCCCGTGACCATCATCCTGACCGTAGCCGTGATGACCGGAATCTTCTGGCTGATAGACCCGTCGCAGTACACGGATCCTCTGTTCAACATCCTTACCGGAGGTCTTCTTCTCGGCTCGGTGTTCATGGCCACCGATTATGTGACTTCTCCGATGACTGCAAAGGGTATGGTCGTATATGGCGTGGGCATTGGTGTGCTGACAGTGCTGATACGCTTTTTCGGAGCCTATCCCGAAGGTGTCTCATTTGCCATACTCATTATGAACTCGATAGTCCCCCTGCTCAATAAATACATAAAGCCCGCAAGATTCGGGAAGGAGGTGCGTCATGCCTAAGAAATCCACACTCCGCAGCATGGTCCTCTGTCTGACTCTCGTTTGCCTGGTATGCTCCGCTCTGCTCGGAGGCGTGTATGTGCTGACCAAGGACAAGATAGCCATGGAGCAGATACGGAAGACCAATGATGCCATATCCCTTGTATTTCCCTCCGGGGAAGACGGGGCGTACTTTGACAATCAGCCCTCATCCGAGGTTATGAGAGTTGCCCTGGACGGAGATTCTGTCTCTGTGTATCCTGCTGAAAAGAACGGTGAGCTGGTGGGATATGCGGTGGAGTCCTCCACCTCGAAGGGCTTCAACGGCACCATCGTGGTCATGGTCGGCTTTGATGCCGATGGCAATATCATGGGAACTTCGGTGATTTCCCATTCGGAGACACCAGGACTGGGTTCCAAGATGACCGAACCGTCTTTCAGCTCCCAGTTCGTGGGCAGGAACCCCGCTTCGTTCAGGCTCAGTGTAAGCAAGGACGGAGGAGATGTGGATGCCATCACCGCCTCCACTATAACCTCAAGAGCTTACTGCGACGCTTTGGACAGGGCCTGGAGGGTATATCAGAAAGTAGTCAATGACAATTCAAAATAGCGGAACATGAGCAAACTGAGTATTATAACCAAAGGTATCATAAAGGATAATCCGACCTTTATCCTCGTTCTCGGTATGTGTCCTACGCTGGGTACCACCACTTCCGCGATAAACGGTATGGGCATGGGGCTCGCCACGACTTTCGTACTCATACTGTCCAATGTGTTCATATCCCTGCTTGCCGGGCTTATTCCGGACAAGGTGAGGATTCCGGCCTATATCGTGATCATCGCCTCGTTCGTTACCGTTCTCGAGCTGGTCATGCAGGCGTATGTGCCGGCCCTGTATTCGGCCCTGGGCCTGTTCATACCTCTGATTGTGGTCAACTGCATCATCCTCGGCAGGGCGGAGGCTTTCGCCAACAAGAATACTCCGCTGGACTCCGCTCTCGACGGCATAGGTATCGGTCTCGGTTTCACCATGGCCCTTACTCTGATAGGCATGGTCAGGGAGCTGCTCGGCAACCTGTCGTTCTTCGGCATGAAGATCGCTGACGGAGACGGTATCCTGGCCTTCGTGCTTGCTCCCGGAGCGTTCATCGTCTTAGGATATCTTATGGTGATTTTCAGAAAACTGACTAATAAAAAGGCTTGATCATGGAGTATCTGATAATAATCATATCGGCGGTATTCGTCAACAATATCGTACTGTCACAGTTCTTGGGCATCTGCCCTTTCCTCGGGGTGTCCAACAAGGTGGGTACTGCTACGGGCATGTCGGCTGCGGTGGTCTTTGTCATCACGCTCTCGACACTCGTCACCTACCTTATCGACCATTATGTGCTGGTCAGTCTGGATATCACATTCATGAGGACGATAGTGTTTATCCTCGTAATAGCTGCCTTAGTGCAGATGGTGGAGATTATTCTCAAGAAGATTTCCCCTTCGCTGTATCAGGCCTTGGGCATATTCCTGCCGCTGATTACCACCAACTGTACCGTGCTCGGCGTGGCCATCAGCGTGGTGACCAAGGAATTTACCTTCGGAGGTGAGGCACACATGCTCAATCTTGGAGAGACAGTGGTGTATGCGGCCTCGAGCGCGCTCGGTTTCGGAGTGGCGATGATACTGTTTGCCGGCATCCGCGAGCAGCTTGAACTGGTGTCCGTGCCCAAGGCGTTCAAGGGCACGCCTATCGCCTTGATTACGGCCGGTATCCTGGCCATGGCATTCATGGGATTCAGCGGACTTGTTTAGTGTATTATGGCAACGATTGTCGAGATAGAAAGACTTATAGCGTCAGGACATCTGGATGACGCGCGTGATGAGATAGAGCGTCTTGTCAAGGTTGAACCGGATAATTCCCAGGCATGGTTCCTGCTCGGAGGCATCTACCGCAGGCATGAGCTTTGGGGGGATGCGATCAACGCATACAACAAGGCCAAGCTGATAGATCCTGAGGGACCTGCAGCCGCGGCCATCGAGTCGATATACGACATCATCCGGTTTGTCAACACGGACCTGATGAATCCTTAGCGGTGCAGGACATACAGCACGATGCCGATTGCCACTGACACATTGAGCGAGTGCTTTGTGCCCCATTGTGGGATTTCAAGGGTGAAATCGCACAGGTCGACGGCTTCCTGCGAGATGCCGTGGACCTCGTTGCCGAATATGACGGCGTAGCGTCCGGAGGGGTCGAGGCATCTTTTCCCGTAGAGGAAGTCATCGGTGGACACGGAGTTCTCGGTCTGTTCCACACCTATGATGGTGTAGCCTTTGTCTTTCAGCTCTTTGACAGCATCTACAGTGTTGTCCCGGTATGACCATTCCACGGAGAATTCGGCTCCGAGCGCCGATTTGTGTATTTCCGGGGACGGGGGCGTGGAACTGATGCCGCAAAGGACTATATGTCCGACCCTGAACGCATCTGATGTGCGGAAGGCCGAACCGATGTTGTGACGGCTGCGGACATTGTCTAAAATCACTGTGACGGGGCTTTTGGGCAGTGATTTATATTCCTCTATGTCAGGGCGTCCGAGTTCGCTGTTCAATAATTTTCTAAACATTTGTCAAAAGATGATAATTTTTGCTTACTTTCGCAAAATTAAAATGAATAATTGAATAATTAAACCTATATCATGAAACAGGATCTTCAAATTTCGGAACTTATCAAGAAAGAAGAGAGCAGGCAGCTTCACGGTATCGAGCTGATCGCCTCTGAGAACTTTGTCAGCGACAATGTTCTGGCCGCACTCGGCTCTTGTCTGACAAACAAATATGCCGAGGGCTATCCCGGAGCCCGCTATTATGGCGGATGCGAGGTGGTGGACCAGGTTGAGCAGCTCGCCATCGACCGTCTCAAGGAGCTTTACGGTGCCGAGTTCGCCAATGTGCAGCCTCACTCAGGAGCGCAGGCCAATATGGCCGTGTTCATGGCATGCCTCAAGCCCGGCGACACTTTCATGGGTCTGGACCTGGCGCATGGCGGACACCTTACTCACGGTTCGCCCGTCAATATGTCCGGTATCAACTATCACCCCGTGGCTTATAAGCTCAATGAGGAGACAGGCCGTGTGGATTATGACCAGATGGAGAAGACTGCTCTCGAATGCAAGCCGAAGCTGATAGTCGGAGGTGCCTCTGCCTATTCCCGCGAGTGGGACTGGAAGAGGATGCGTGAGATAGCCGACAAGGTAGGTGCCATCTTCATGGTCGATATGGCTCACCCTGCGGGACTTATCGCAGCCGGACTGCTGGACAATCCTGTGAAATATGCGCACATCGTGACCACTACCACTCACAAGACCCTCCGTGGTCCCCGTGGCGGTGCAATCCTGATCGGCAAGGACTTCGAGAATCCCTGGGGCCTGAAGACTCCCAAGGGACAGATCAAGATGATGTCCCAGCTCATCAACTCCGCCGTATTCCCCGGTATTCAGGGCGGCCCTCTCGAGCACTGCATCGGCGCCAAGGCCGTGGCCTTCTATGAGGCCCTGCAGCCCGAGTTCAAGGAGTATCAGATGCAGGTCAAGAAGAATGCGGCGGCTATGGCTCAGGCATTCCTCGACAGAGGTTACAAGATCGTATCCGGCGGTACCGACAACCACCTGATGCTGATAGACCTCCGTACCAAGTTCCCCGATCTGACAGGTAAGGTGGCTGAGAAGACACTCGTACGCGCTGACATCACTGTCAACAAGAACATGGTGCCTTTCGACAGCCGTACTCCGTTTACTACTTCAGGTATCCGTGTCGGTACACCTGCCATCACATCAAGAGGTCTGGTCGAGAAGGATATGGAGACTATCGTAGAGCTTATCGACGAGGTGCTCTCCGATGTAGAGAACGAGGCAGTCATCGAGAAGGTCAAGAACGCAGCACATGCTCTCGTTGCCGGTCGTCCTTTGAACGTCTGGTAATAAAATGTATGAACTTAAGTAGAATTAACGGGGTGGACTGGACGGTCCGCCCCTTTTTTGTGTCAGTCTGCCATTCATCTATAAGACGCGGTTTTTTACCCTTCAGCAGCATTGACGGAACAGTCTGTGCCATTTTCAAGTAGGAGGCCCTTTTGTCTGTGTCCTGCATGTATATTACGCTGTTTGCGGCGTTAAGTCCGGTCCAGGTCTTGCCGCACCATTTCGGTCCCGTTATCAGCACGGCTCCGCTGGTCCTCAACTTTTTCTGCAGGAGAGTATCGCAGATTCTGGGTCTGTAGTGCTTATTATCCATTGTCAAATTCTTTATCCTTTTGCAAAAAGGAGCAATTCCGAACTTTTCGGCTGTTTTGCTCCGAACTTTTCTGAAAAAATGAAGTGGCATTTTCCTTAATCAGCCGTATCTTTGTAGTATGAAAGATTATCCCATAGTATTGTCTATTGCCGGGTCGGACCCGTCCGGAGGGGCCGGCATACAGGCTGATATCAAGGCGATATCGGCCTGCGGAGGTTATGCAGCAGCTGCGATAACCGCAGTGACGGTGCAGAATACCGTCGGAGTTTCGGATGTGGAATATATGAGACCGGAGGTCGTGGCCGCTCAGATAGACGCGGTCATGTCCGATCTGGCAGTTGATGCCGTCAAGATAGGGATGACGGGGACTGTGCAGATAGTTGAGGCTGTGGCCTCGAGGCTTGCCGCTCATCCTGTGCTGTATGTGGTGACTGATCCGGTGATGGTGTCGACAAGTAAGGACGCGCTTACCTTGCCGGAGGCCGTGGAGGCTTTGGCATCCAGGATTTTCCCCCACTCTCATTTAGTGACGCCCAATATTGATGAGGCTTCCCGTCTGGCAGGTTTCCCCATTCGTTCCATAGAGGATATGGATCGGGCCGCAGTTACCCTGTACGGCCGTTACGGATGCGCTTTTCTGGTAAAGGGCGGGGACTTGCCTGCTGCTGCCGGTCAGAGCGCTTCGGAGATAGTCTCTGAGTCCACCGATGTCCTGTGCGATGTGGACGGCCTGGTGCATATTACATCCGAGCGGGTGTTGACGGACAATCTGCATGGAACGGGCTGTACGCTCTCGTCCTCGATAGCTACTTTTCTCGGTTCCGGCCGTCCTTTGCGGGAGGCCGTGCAGTGTGCCGTAGCCTATGTCCACAATGCGATAGTTGCGGCGGCAAATCTCCGTATCGGTCACGGCCACGGTCCGTTAAGGCATTTCTATGCATAAGGATTTCCGTGTAATAGTGATAACAGCTCCGGATTTTCTGCCGGATGAGGCGGAGGCTATCGCCGCCCTGCTGGATGCCGGGGCGTGGAGAGTGCATGTGCGTAAGCCGGGAGCCGATGCCGCGGAAGTCCAGGCTCTCATAGAGGCTGTCCCGGAGCGGTATTACAGCCGGATATCCCTGCATGACTCTCATGAACTTGTGTTTACTTACGGAATCGGAGGGGTGCATCTCAACAGTAGGAATCCGGAACCTCCTGACGGGTTCACCGGTCTTGTCAGCCGCTCCTGTCATTCTTTCGGGGAACTGGCTGAATATGCGCCGGTATGTGACTATATGTTTCTCAGTCCGATTTTCGACAGTATCTCGAAGGAGGGTTATGTCTCGCGCTTTCTGTTGGAGGGGATCCGGCGGAGTAGTCATGACCCAGGCTCAGGAGTTGACTGGAGGCGGGTTTTCGCCTTGGGCGGAGTCTGTCCGGACAATATCCGCCGGGCTGCGGATGCCGGTTTCGGAGGTGCTGCCGTTCTGGGGTATATATGGGAGCCGTATAAGCGTGATGCGGATGCCGGGGCATTAGTATCGCGTTTCAAGGGTCTCTGTTTTTAGCAGATTTATAAACAAATCCCGGACTCAGACATTGATTCTGATCCGGGATTCTCCGTCTATAAGGTGTTTTGCTATTTCAGGCGGGCGATGATTTCATCGGCGACTTTCTTGCCGGAGAGGAGCATGCCGCCGAAGATGGGTCCCATACGGGGCGTGCCGGATACTGCCGATGCAGCCATGCCGCAGACATACAGGCCGGGGAAAATCTCTTTGGTGCCGTTTACGACTTCCTGTTCTCCGGAAGCCACATCGAGAGAGCGCTCTCCGATGACCCCGCCGGTCTCGGTGGCCAGGCGGATGCCGTTCTTGCGGGCGACGGTGGCGGCTATCTCGCTGTCATGGCCGGTGCCGTCCACTACGACCTTGGCCAGAATATTCAGCGGATCCACATGCAGGCCCTCGCGGAGTACTGGAGTCCAGTTGACCACCACTCCGCTGACCTTGCCGTCCTTGAATATCACATCCTCTACCGAGTAGCAGTTGAAGATGTGTGCCCCGGCGTGTACGGCGTGATAGAGCAGGGAAGAGGTGCTCTCGACCGAGTCCATGGTGTAGAGTCCGTTCTCATACGGAGTATGATTGATCTCGAAGTCGCGCACGATGTGCATGGCCTCCTCCTGGATTACGATCTGGTTGAACATCATGGCGCCGCCCCACATGCCTCCGCCGGGAGCCAGCTTGCGGTCGAACTGGGCCACCTTGAGCCCTGCCTTGGCCAGGTAGTAGGCGGCTACTATGCCCGAGGGGCCTCCGCCTACGATGGCGGCGTCCAGCTCGAGGCAGTCCTGGAGTTTGTCGAAATAGGTACTGATGATACCTCTGGATACTTTTGTCTCAATCATGGTTGTTATGTGTTTTTAAATTGTTTGATTCGGTGAAACTTCTTCGCCTTCGGTGGAGATACCGCAGTCACGGAGCTGGCTGCTGATGCGCATGGCGCAGAAGTTGGGACCGCACATGGTGCAGTATTTGCCGCCCACGTGGTTGGCCTCCTTATAATATTCGAGGGCACGCTCCGGGTCCAGGCTCAGGTTGAACTGGTCTTTCCAGCGGAACTCAAAGCGGGCCTTGCTCAGGGCGTCGTCCCTTACCTGTGCTCCGGGATGCCCTTTGGCCAGGTCGGCTGCGTGGGCTGCTATCTTATAAGTCACCACTCCTATGCGGACATCCTCCTTTTTCGGAAGAGCCAGATGCTCCTTGGGGGTCACGTAGCAGAGCATCGCAGTGCCCAGCCAGCCTATCTGGGCGGCTCCTATTGCGCTGGTGATGTGGTCGTAGCCGGGGGCGATGTCGGTAACTATGGGACCGAGGGTGTAGAAAGGCGCATTGTGGCATTTCTCGATCTGCCGCTCCATATTCTCTGCTATCTTGTTCATGGGCACATGACCGGGTCCTTCGATAAATGCCTGTACGTTTTTGGCCCATGCCCTTTCCACGAGCTCGCCCATGGTGTCCAGCTCTGCGAACTGTGCGGCGTCGTTGGCGTCGCGGATGGCTCCGGGGCGCAGGCCGTCACCGAGCGACAGAGCCACATCGTACTGGGCGCAGATGTCGCAGATGTCATCGAAGTGCTCGTAGAGGAAGCTCTCGCGGTTGTGCGCCAGACACCAGGAGGCGATGATGCTGCCGCCGCGGCTGACCATGCCGCACAGACGGCTGTCGGCTAAGTGTACATTCTTCAGGCGGATGCCGCAGTGTATGGTGAAATAGTCCACTCCCTGCTCGCACTGTTCGATGAGTGTGTCCCTGAACAGCTCCCATGTAAGTTTCTCGGCCCGTCCTTTGACTTTCTCCATGGCCTGATACATGGGCACGGTGCCTACGGGTACCGGGCAGTTGCGGATAATCCATTCACGGGTCTCATGGATGTTGGCGCCGGTGGACAGGTCCATGAGAGTATCGCCTCCCCATTTGCAGCTCCAGACAGCCTTCTCCACCTCTTCTTCTATGGTTGAGGTGGTGGCGGAGTTGCCGATGTTGGTGTTGATCTTCACTAAGAAATTGCGTCCTATGATCATCGGTTCGGCCTCGGGGTGGTTGATGTTGGCCGGCAGGGCAGCCCGTCCGGCGGCTATCTCATCGCGCACGAACTCCGGGGTAATGTGGGTCTCTATGCCTAAGGCCTTGCAGTTCATGTTCTCACGGATGGCCACATACTCCATCTCGGGGGTTACGATGCCCTGTTTGGCGAAGTACATCTGGGTGATCTGAGAACCTTTCTTAGCGCGGTAGGGCAGGCGGATGTGCTCGAAACGCAGGTGGTCCAGGGACTTGTCGGCCAGCCGCTCCCGGCCGTATTCCGAGGTTACCTCAGGCAGCTGCTCCACCTCGCGGGACAGTATCCATTTCTCGCGCAGGCGGGGCAGCCCCTTGCGCAGGTCTATGTCCGCCGCAGGGTCGCTGTACGGTCCGCTGGTGTCATAGAGGTAGACTGGAGGATTCTCCGTCATGATTTTCTGCCCGTCCTTGACGGTCACTGTGGGGGTGAGGGTGACTTCCCGCATTCCCACTTTTACATCCGGATGGAGCGAGCCCTGTATGTAGACTTTCTCCGAATCCGGATAGGTGATTCTGATGTTTTCGTTGTTCATATTCTCTAAAAGATTATTTTCATTCAGATACGGTGGATGCGGCGATATCCATTACCCGTCGCATTTCCGCTACGGGATCATCTGCCCTCAGGATGCTGCCGCTCAGGGCTATGCCGCTTAGTCCGGCTTCCGCCAAGGCAGGCATGTCCTCCGCCGTCACTCCTCCGATGCCCACTACGGGCAGGACAAGGCCTTCGCGGTGCATTCCGTCCATAATCCTCCTGTAGCCTTCGAGTCCAAGAGTCGGAGCCAGTTTGTCCCGGTCCTTGGTGGTGGTGAAACGGAAGGGGCCGCAGCCGATGTAGTCCGCTCCGCCCGAGGCATGCAGGCGGATGTCTTCCAATGTATTGGCAGTTCCGCCTATAATATATTGTTCCCGGGGTAAGATCTTCCTGGCCTCGGCCACCGGCATGTCGGTCATTCCTAAGTGTACTCCGTCTGCTCCGCACTCGCGTACCAGTTCCACATGGTCGTCGAGAATCAGGACGGCTCCGTGCTGCCTGCACAGCGGCAGGGCTTGTGCGGCAGCCGTGCGCACTTCGTCCGCGGAGGCATGTTTCATGCGCAGCTGTATCCAGCGGCAGCCGCCTTCGAGGGCGATGCGCACGGAATCGAGGTAGGAGAGTGTCTCCGTGAAGTGAGTGATGAATTGTACTTGAAAGCTCATTTCTCAAAAATTATCCGGAACGGAGAGATGCCGCGGACGCGCGGCGGAAGAGCCTTGCACTCGAAAAGTCCCTACGACGGTACTGACCGTATCAGGTTCGACGGGTGTAATCTCAGCCTCCGTCTCTCTGCCGCCGGCAGAAGGAGGCACCCCTCTTTTCCGTCTGCAAATATACACTTAAATTTGTATGTGTACCTCATTTTTATATGCATATCTGCAAAACACCGTTGGATTCGAAGCCGGTGCTCCGACCTTGATACTCATTCCGGTTGAGCAGGCAGTCGTGTAGGAATTTGCGGCGAATGTATCTAAAGGTGCAGTGTCAGTTCCGTAGTCCGTGAGCTTCCGGTCGTTTTCAGAATATAATCCCCGGTCCCGATATTCCTGATATCTAAAGTAACCGAGGTGCCGGCCGTATCTTCGACAACGGCATTGCCGTCGGCATCCGTAAGAGACACCGTTATCCGTTCCGAAGCCGTAAGCGTCACAGTGCCAGCTGTCTTGTCATACTTGAGACTTATCTCTTCGGAAACTGGCCCGGTTCCGGTGTCCGGCTGTATGCCGATAACGGCATCCTGCAGATAGTTCAGCTCGTAAAGGTTGCCGTTTCTCTCCACATTGAGGGCATCGAGCAGGAAATAGCCGTTGGACTCACCGCACCAGCCCCAGTTGACGCTGAAGAAGTCATTGTCGGTATAGCCGTCCAGCACGAAGGCGTGCCCGGCATTGGCAGCCGTACATCCGGCATAGAGTATGGGCCGGCCGTTGTCCAGCTCTGATTTCATCAGGTCAAGCCACTCCTGTGCCGTGTAATCTTCACGGCTCACATGTCTGGCGCTTTCGTCATAGCCCATGAACTCAATGAGCGGGGCCGGGATATCCTTCATGAACGATCCTGTCCCGCCGTTGTCCCTCGAGCGGTAATCGGATTCTATCATATAGCCGCAGTCCCGCATCAGGACTGCCACCGCCTCGGCCTGCTCATCAGTGTAGGATGAGCTGTAGTCAGCCAACATACTGTCCCATGCGTATGAGTGACCGAGGGTCAGAGCATCTATGGGCCGTCTGTCGGTAAGTGTGGTATACGCAGGGATGGTACCGGTACCTTTCGCCGGCCATCCATAATGGTACATGATGGTCGCCAAGGCTGTCGCCGCACAACCGGTGGCTGCTGTCCGTCCGTCTATGACCGGGCACAGATTGCAGAACGGCTCCTCCTGTCCCCACCGGGCCGTCTCCAATTTAACGACCGGAGTGCCGTATTCCAGTTCGCGCCAGGCTGCAGCCGTATTCTCAGACTGGGTGATGCCGAGAGAGCGTACGGATAGAATCTCCTCACGCATATCCTCCATCCATGACCGGAAGGCGGGAGGCAGATTGCCGTCTTTGGGGAAGCAGTTCTCGAAAGAGTATCCCAAAACAGGCATGACGGCATCATCGCCGGATATGATGACAAAGCCGTTTCCGTCAGCATTGTCAAAGATATAGAAGGCTTGTCCGCAGTTCATGACCGCTCTGACTGCCGGAGTCTGGCGTTGTAGCCGGCCTGCTCCGGTGTTGCTGAAAAATGCGGCGGCTGTCTCTGCTGCCCGCTGCTGTGTCACTCTCTCCGCTGAAGCCGTCAGTGATATCAGCAACAGGGTGAAAATCGGAATAAGAATATGCTTGTTCATCAGAATTCGGATATATCGAGGTCAGTAATGCCGGAGATATTTTCTATCGTCACTTGCTCTGCTCCGGAACAGTATATTGTGACGGTGTGGGAGCCGCCGGACTCATAGATATGGCTCAGGCTTTCCGAATAGTCCTCAAATACCGAATTGTCGCCCCAGTCGACAGTCCATTCTGAGGACAGGCCGCCGGAGACTGCCGGCACCTGAAATTCCGTATCGGAGTGTGTAAGTCTGAGAATACCCGGGACTTCCGTCCCTTTCTGAAGCAGGGTAAGGGAGGCTTTGCTTCCGCCTGTGCAGATGGTCAGTACGGCCTGCCTTTCGCTTTCACCGGTATTGGCCTCCGCCGAGACTGTCAGCGCTATATTCTCCCCTGCTTCTCCTTCGGATGCCGAGACTCCGCACCATGTCCGGTCGGTTGCGGCGGTCCATGCTGACGCTGATGAGAATACTATACGGATATCACCTCCGTCAGCGCTGAATACCGAGTCCTGAACTTCTGTCAGCATGATTCCGTCTTCGTTCAGTCCGGCCTTGCCGTTGTCCTCCCTGCATGACAGGACGGCCGTAATCGCAGCAAGAAAGATTGTTATTTTATAAACAGCTTTCATATTCATTATTAAAGTCCGCGCAAAATTAATGAAATTATACTTTATAATATATGCCATGATTTGAGTTCCTTTCTCAAGGCCTGCTCCCGTCCGTGCAGCATGGAGTCCAGCAGCGCATGGAATCCTGGCCCGTGGTCCGGATGTCTGAGATGGCAGAGCTCGTGCAGGATTATGTAGTCCTGCAGGTGTTCCGGCAGGAGGATAAGGCGTATGTTGAGGTTGATATTACCCTTCGAGGAGCAGGAGCCCCAGTTGGAGATGTTGTTTTTGATCGCTACGCGGCCCTTGAAAGGGAATCCGTATCTGGCTGCTGCCTCCCGGAGCCTCGGGACAAGTGCCGCCCTGGCTGCTTTCCGCATCCGCCCGAGTTCTGCCGGGTCCTCTGGTACCGGGGCCGTGCGGCCGTTCCTGAGGGCTTGCTGCCGTACCGATGCCTGTTTCAGAAGAGCATTCCGGACCCATTGGAGCCTGGACAGCAGGAAACTCTCGGCGACAGCGTAAGGAACAGCCCGCGGCAGTGTCACTGTCACTCCCCGTCGCGGCGATACGCTGAGCCGCAGCCGGACCGCTCCTGTGCGTTTGACCAGCTGCACATCTCCTATTCCGGGGACATGTACTGTTTTATGCGATTGCGTAGTACGCATCTGTAAGATATTGAAAGAAAATTGTCTGCAAAAGTAGCATTATTTGATTTTAATTACATATCTTTGCAGTCCCGATTTTCGGGGTAAATGTAATTTTTAAATTTTAAACACTTTAAAGGTTTATGGCAGAGTATCTTGCAGCAGACAAGAAGCAAGAGATTTTCGCTAAATACGGGAAGTCTAATACGGACACCGGCTCGGCAGAGAGTCAGATTGCTCTATTTTCCTACCGTATCGCTCACCTGACAGAACACCTTCGCAACAACAGGAAGGACTTCGGCACCCAGCGCGCCCTGCTCCGTCTTGTAGGTAAGAGGCGCCGCCTCCTGGATTACCTGAAGGAAAAGGATATTGAGAGATACAGGGAAATCGTCAAAGCGCTCAATTTGCGTAAATAAGCTTTGGCGTTCGGAAGAAACGGGGTTGTCTTTTAAGATACGGCAGCCCCTTTTTTCTTAGATGCAGACAGCTCTCATAACGGCAGACATCATTAAGAAGGAATTATGAATATAATCAAGAAGACCATCACAATGGGTGATGGAACGATCGTTGAGATCGAGACCGGCAAACTGGCCAAGCAGGCCGCCGGTTCAGTAGTCGTTAAGGTCGGCGGCATGATGCTGCTGGCTACAGTCACATGTGCCAAGGATGCAAAGGAGGATGTGGACTTCATGCCTCTGTCAGTGGAGTACAAGGAGAAATATGCGGCGGCAGGCCGTTACCCCGGCGGATTCCTCAAGAGAGAGGGACGCGCCTCGGATTCCGAGATTTTAGTGGCCCGTCTGGTGGACAGGGCATTGCGTCCGCTGTTCCCCGATGATTTTCACGCAGAGGTATTTGTGAACGTAATCATGATTTCGGCAGACAAGGTCAATATGCCGGACAGCTATGCCGGTCTTGCGGCTTCCGCAGCTCTGGCAGTGAGCGATATTCCCTGGCACGGACCTATCTCCGAGGTGAGGGTTGCCCGTATCGACGGACAGTTTGTAATCAACCCTACATTTGATGTGGTGGACAAGGCCGACATGGAGCTGATAGTCGCTGCGACCGAGGAGAATATCATGATGGTCGAGGGTGAGATGAAGGAGGTGAGCGAGAAGGAGATGCTCGATGCCATCAAGTTTGCCCACGAGGCCATCAAGGAGCAGTGCCGCGTGCAGAAGGAGATGATGGTGGAGACCGGCAAGGTGGAGAAGAAAGCTTACTGCCACGAGGTCAATGACGAGGACCTGCGTAAGGCTGTTCACGATTACTGCTACGACAAGTGCTACGCCATCGCCAAGAGCGGTCTGGCAAAGCACGAGCGTGAGGACGCATTCGACGCTCTGAAAGAGGAGTTCATGGAGACCATTCCCGAGGAGGAGAGAGAGGAGAAGGCTATGATGGTCAGCAGATATTACGGTGCAGTGGAGAAAGAGGCCATGCGCCGCATGATTATCGACGAGGGTGTGCGTCTGGACGGCAGGACTACCACTCAGATCCGTCCGATCTGGTGCGAGGTCGGCTATCTGCCCGGAGCGCACGGCTCGGCTATCTTCACCCGTGGCGAGACCCAGTCCCTGTCAACTGTGACCCTCGGAACCAAGATGGATATGAAAGAGCTGGACGAGGTGCTGGTACAGGGTACGCAGCAGTTTGTCCTCCACTATAACTTCCCTCCCTATGCTACGGGAGAGGCCAAGCCCCAGAGAGGCGTAGGCCGCCGCGAGATCGGTCACGGCAACTTAGCATGGAGGGCATTGAAGCCGGTGGTTCCCATCGGTGAGGAGAATCCCTACGCAGTCCGCGTGGTATCCGATATCCTCGAGTCCAACGGCTCGTCTTCCATGGCTACTGTATGCGCCG
Source organism: Candidatus Coprenecus pullistercoris (assembly GCA_019116965.1). Classification (GTDB taxonomy): domain Bacteria; phylum Bacteroidota; class Bacteroidia; order Bacteroidales; family UBA932; genus Coprenecus; species Coprenecus pullistercoris. The sequence continues at coordinate 334 of DXAT01000033.1, read as the reverse complement.
GCACCTTGGCCCTGATGGACTGCGGTGTGAAGATCAAGAAGCCCGTATCCGGTATTGCGATGGGTCTTATCTCCGACGAGAAGACCGGCAAGTTCGTGGTGCTCTCCGATATCCTCGGCGATGAGGACCATCTCGGAGACATGGACTTCAAGGTGACTGGAACCAAGGACGGTATCACCGCCACTCAGATGGACATCAAGGTGGACGGACTTCCCTACGAGGTTCTCGAGCAGGCTTTGGCCCAGGCCAAGGAGGGCCGCGCCCACATCATGGGCGAGATGATGAAGACCATCTCCGAGCCCCGTGAGGATTACAGGCCCAATGTTCCCCGCAT
>DXAT01000032.1 GCA_019116965.1 Candidatus Coprenecus pullistercoris | reverse complement strand
TCCTTGCAGTGACTCCGTCCTGGGCGGTTACGGTGAATGTCACCGGACCTCCTGAGAAATCCACCGTCTCGCCTGAGGCAGGGCTCACAGTGGCGTTTTCCGATACGGATATTTCAGGCACTAATGTGGATAACTGCTCTCCGGTGGCGTCTGCGCTTACAGTGAATAGTATTGAGTCGTTGTCCAGTATCTCGGGAGAGGAGATTACCGCGCTGTTGCCCCCGGTGCTGCTGTCGAATGTGAATGAGGTGATGAATGCCTGGTCCGAGAGCCGCTTCTGTTTCTCGCAGGAGAACAGACTTACTGCGGCGGCTGCGGCCAGCAGGAAGGACAGATAATTGATTCGCATGGTGGTAAAGTTTAAAGTTCTTACAAAGATACTGAGATTTTTAAAAGTATTTTGCATTTTTCGGATAGTTTGTATTAGATTTGTAATTAATTTTGAAAATTGCATGAATATTTTTAATTTTATTTAGCCATGAAAAAGAATTTAACTGTCTTTTCGTTAGCCGCAGCCGTTATGTTACCGTTAATGGCGGCGGTTTCGTGTACTGACGACAACAATGAGAGCGTAGATTCGACCTCCGCGTCAGTGATTGTAATCGATACGACCGTAATCGAGGCAGTGCCTGCCGGCGGCGGAACACTGTCTGTAAGCTATGTCATCGAGTCTCCCGTAGAGGGAGTCAAGGTGGAGGCTGTATCTCCCGCAGTGTGGCTCGGTACACCCAACACCAGTGTGGACGGCATCATCACATTCGATGTGGAGCGCAACACAGGTGAGTGGAGGGAAGGAAGCGTAACCGTCATGTACGGATCGGCCGAGTCCCTGACTTTTACCATCACCCAGTACGGAGCCAATACCGTAACCTTGGAAGATCTTACTGACAAGTATTTCAGTGCGCGCATCTGCCAGTTCGACAGGACTGAGACTATCTTCTATCATTGCAATCCCACGAATCCGGGTGAGATATGGACTTCCAACCCCATTACCGCAGGCGAGTATGCAGACAACTATGCAAGGGATTATAACCTTGACAACCCTGACGACCTCACCACAGCCGAGGATTGGCTTGTATGGGAGTATACAATTGATTGGAGCATACCTCTCGGAACATCTTTCGACATAGACTTTGACGGAGACTCCTTGATCACCACCGTTCACAGCAACTGGGCTCCTGCAGGAAGCGGTCATGTGACCGACTATTCCGGCCCCTTCGAGTATGATGAGAGGACTGGCGAGATGATCATCATCAATATGGACAATACGGAACTCCCCGACGGATACGAGGTCAGGGCAAAGTTCTGGAAAGAAGGCAACGAGATAGTGTACGAGTGCACATATGTCGGATTCCCTGATGATTTCCCGTACTGCTACTATTTCCAGCACTATGACAGATTCGGTTTTACCATTCCGGGCTACGGAACGGATTCCGAGGGCAATTATCTTGAGGTATTCCAGCCTTGGAAGAAGATGACATACTATCTGGAGGAGAGCGAGCCCAAGAACTTCGGTTAGTATTTGAAAGAAGAAATAACAACTAATATCAATGAATATGAAGAATCTATTTTCCATTGTCAAGATTTCAGCAATGGCTCTTGCGACAGCGGCAGTAGTCCTGTCATCCTGCAAGAAGCCTGATGAGGAGCAGGCATCCAACGCTCCTACAGTAACTATCGAGGCCGTCTCCCAGAGCGTGACATCGGTTACATTCAGTATCGCGTCTGAGAATGCGGCTGAACTGGCCTACATTTCAGTCAGCGACCTCTCCAACCTGCCTTCCGCTCAGGCAGTCCTGACGGCAGGTACGAAGGTGGAGGTTCCCGGCGGTGAAGTAGAGATAACCGATCTCGAGGCCGGAGCCACTTATTATTTCGCCGCAGCTGCGGTATCCAGCGCCGGTGTTTACTCCGAAGTCGCTACTCTCGAGATAAGCACTGTAGGCTCGGACTGTACTTTTGAAATCAAGATTCCCGGCATCACATTCAATGCCGTCAGCTACGATGTGACTCCTTCCGACGATACAGTTCCATACTATGTGGCAGCGCTTCCGTCATCAGCTTACGGAGAGGCTTCCGACAATGAGATTTATACCGCAGTCATTGACTCCGTCATCCCTGCAGCAGCGGATGCGGCAGGCATTAGCGTAGATGAGTTCCTCGCCCAGGGCCTGTTCAAGGGCAGACATCAGGATGTCATCGAGGGTCTCAGCTCCGGAGTCGAGTATGTGGTGACCGCTCTCGGTATATCCGAAGCTGACGGTTCCCTTACCACAGTGGTGTCAACTACCAAGGTGGTGACTTCCGGCGGTAACGGTCTCGAGCTGGCGATCGAGGTTCCCGAGGCAGAGATTACAGCTGTGTCGGCCCGCGTTATCGTCACTCCTTCTGATGACAATGCCAAGTTCTATTATCAGGTTGTCTCCGAGCACAATTTCCCCGAACTTAGCGAAGAGGACGGAGCACTTGCATTTGCCGAGGCTATAGTCGATATCAACGGTCAGTGGTTCGAGCAGAACATCGGTCTGTACACAGGCCGTCAGGACTCTCCTGTTTCGCTTGACGCGAGGACCAAATACCATGTAGTGGCCTTCGGCTACACTCCCGGTATCGGTTTGGACGAGGCATCTTGCGAGATGTACACATTCAATACCCTTGAGGGTGAGCTTCCTGAGGATTTCTCCGGCAAGATTGATATAGATAATGTTACCTCGCGTATCATCAATTACTATGTAAGACCTGATCAGGAGAGCGTCTACTATCAGTCCCTGACGATAGAGAAGTCTGCATGGGAGGCGGATCAGGAAGGTGCGCTTGATGATATATGCGATTTGGTATACCAGGCCAATCTTGATTATTACAACGGTCAGATAAGCATGAATCCCTCTTATACCATGCAGGATGCGGTAAGCAATGTATGTTATCGCGGAGAGCAGTATCTCTCATCCGAGAGCAACAAGCCTGAGACGGAGTATATCGTGATAGCTATCTCCGTCAATCCGGACGGTACCGCATGTCGTGACGCTTATATTACCGCGACGGTGACGACCAATTCGGCAGCAGCGTCCAACGCCGTTCTTACAGCTGAGCTGTTCGGTATCTTCGACGGTAACGAAGCCATAGAGCATGATCTGTTTGGCGGTAGCACTGCTTGTAAGGATGATGCGCTCGCTGTATTCCAGATCCATGCCAATGAGGATGTGGATACGAGTCAGTGCTACTATTTCGTGTGGAACGGAACGAACCTTGTCGATGACCATGATACGATAAAGAACGATCTGGGAGAGCCTATAGATACAGTTCTGTCATGGGATGATGATTGGATTCTCAGCCAGATTCAGACCAATCCCAATTTGACCAAAATAGCCGGCGAGCAGGTTCATGATGGTTATGTGTTCATAACGGATTTGGGCGGCTGGTATGATGTATCACCTTACTTAGGCGGTAACAAGACATTCTTGGCTGTCGCCAAGGACAAGAATGGAGACTGGGGACCGGTTTATCGTGAGAAGTTCAGTCCTAAGTATGCTCAGGTAGATAAAATTCAGGAGTTGATAGATCTGCTGACCGAACTCGGAGAACTGTCTGCTAAATCCGCAGTGTTGACAAGCGCCGGTATGTAGGCTGTTGTCATCAGATGTTTCAGAGGCTGTGTCCTGTCGGACACGGCCTTTTTTATGACTATCCGCAAGGAGTGCTATTGCTATCCATTTACGCCTTAGTGGTAAGTATCTGTTATTGTTTTCCTTTTGTAAGTGGCTGCATATTAGCATTGTGTGCCAAAATCGGCAAAACAGATAGGGCCGTGTTGAGGCGGATTCCGGGTAAAAAGTGCCGTATCTGTTATGAGGCCGTGGTGTTAAGTGCGTGAATATATGTGTGTTGTGGCAATAGTCGGATTACAGATAGCGAAATGTGCCAAAAAGTTTCAGTGCGATGATTGAAGAAATGTGCGGATAATCCGTGCGGCAAGTCTGTCGCGTAGTAATGTGTCTCAGGTAAGGGCATAAAAATACCCGGAGGCGCGGACGCTCCGGGTATCATCGGTAAGTCAAGGACGGATGCCGCTTAGAATGCGAGCATCGGCCTTACATATGATGTGGTGTTTTTCCAGTCACAGAGATACTCTACATAGCCGTGAACGCCGACATCCATGAAGCGGTGCATCTGGTTTGAAGCCTGTGTGGCGACCATAGTTCCGTTGTGGGACTCTGCGTATTCGGTCTTGTTCTCGGCGGATATCTTGGCGAAAATCGTGGTGTTGATGACTTCTCCCACATTGCCGCATCCGCTCCATGAGAGAACGCCGCCCCATTCGCCGGGGTTAGCTGTATCGCCGCTGAGTGTCAGGCCGGAGAAATTGCGGAAAGCATCGAGCATCTGGCCTCCTGCGGGCATGAACCAGCCTGTGGACACTCCGTCAACGGGACCGCCTACCTGAGTGTGGAAGATGGATACTGCTGCGAATCCGGGATAGTTGCCGGCTTCCATGTCCTCAGCTCTCTTGTCGTAGATGAGGTGGGTGCTGGTGTATCCGCTGATGTCCTCGTCGGCAGC
>DXAT01000031.1 GCA_019116965.1 Candidatus Coprenecus pullistercoris | reverse complement strand
GGAAGTACGGAAATAACAGTCCGCCCGGATGAAGAGCCGATGCCTGAGATTGTACTCCACCACCGCATCCACATCAAACGCCGGAGTCATCAGCGCCGCTTTCCAATTGGAGAAACCACGATAGTTGAATTCAGCCTGGGCAAGAAAAGAGGGGGACTGCCACTTCAGCATTCCGGTAATTCCGAGCATGTGCGAATCGGCCCAATTCGCCATCTGATACCAGGAGTAATTGTAGGACAGCGCCATAAACGACAAGCCGTTGTTAATAAGGGAATAATTTATCCCCAGACTATAGGAAAAGCGGTCCCGGACCAGTCCGTTCAATCCGAATTCAACTGAAACGGGAACAGCAGACTGATATGCCCTGCCGCTGTCCTCCATCCACGGATTGAGGGAAAAAAGATCATACCGTGCATACAGTTTGTTGTCGCCTGAAGCTTTCAGATACAGCCACAGCGCATTGCGGGCCGCCTCGTAGCTCACCGACGCGTCCGGATACACAAGGAAACCGCCTCCGCTTCTGCGGACACAATCACCATAGACAGAAGAGAATGTCAGTCCTGCACGGATTCTCCACCTGTCCCTGCTCCATGCATACACGGGAGAGGCCTTCCAGACTCCGCGTGACTGGAACGCGTTTCCCCACGCGACTTCGGTGAATGTACCGCCCAATGTCACATAAATCCTGTGCTCTTCCCTGATCACAGCTCCCAAAGAGACATCCACATCAGCCAGATGCTCCGACACGCCCCGACGGTTGTTGAAATAGCGGTATCCGAGACCGGCTCTGTAATAGAACGAACTGGGATCGGGATTCATCGATCGTATGCCCAGAGACGCATTGAGACGGTCGAATTCATTGTATACCGTCGAGCCGAAAGACTCCTCCTGCGGAACAAGCGCATACCTGCTTCCTGTATATGACGCATCAAGACCAAGCTCTCCCTTTGCCCAGCGGTATCCCATAAAGACACCGCCCCTGTTGTCCATCCTGTCACCGTCAGTTTTCTCTCCGGAACAGATTACTTTATCTCCCGCATACGAAGACCTGGGCACCTGTCCCCAATAAGAGTCGTGATTGAAATAGAACCCGAGGGAAAAACGGCCGTTCCTGAATCTCGGCGTGACATAGACATCGGCCGAAGGAGCCAATGGATAGGCTGCGGCAAGCCTGGCATAAAACCATGGATACACGGCTCTGCCGGCCGGCGACGGAGTCGGGGACTGCAGCGGCGCGAACTCATACAGATCCTTATACGGGCTGTAGAATGTAGTATAGTCGAAATTCAACTTGAAATCAAGCAGGGTATCCTCCACCGGAATATCGAGAAGCGGCTTCGTCACAGAGACAATATCCCCCTCATAGCTCCTCTCCACCGTTACCGTGGAATTGATTCCGCTCTGGCCGGACATGACCAGAGATGCCCCGGCCGTCAACAATACGGTTATCAACAGTCTTTTTTTCATAAGTCCTCCGTAAGTTTATCAAGTCTCTTCAATCGCATATTCACCTGCTCCAACACATCGTCCTTTCCATCCCGAGGCACATAACCGTCCCTCACGCTCTCGAATGTCGCCTTGGCCTGCGCCCAGTTCTCCCTTTCGGCGAATGAGTCTCCGAGAACTATGAAGCTCTTGGCCAGCCAGTATCTCTGGTCTGTCTGCGAATCCGCGAAAGCATATACGAGATTCTCCACCTCCTCGAACTCACCTGCGTCATAAGCGTCCTGCACAAGCAGATAAGCCGCTTCCGCACCGTGCGCCGTAAAATTGTCCGCCGACAATTCCTTCAGAATCGCAACAGCCGCCTCCCTGTCTCCGAGCATCAGGGACGACTTGGCCGTAATGTACATGGCCAGCTTGCGGTCCTGCTCTGTAAGCGGCTTGGAGCCGAGAAGATCCGATGCCGCATCTATGGCCGAATTGTACTTGCCGTCCATGTAGTACGCCTCCATCATCCCTTTTCTTGCCAGATACCTGTTGTTGTCGATAACAGCTATGGAGAGCAGTCTCTCATACGAGGACGCGGCCTTACCGTATTTCTCCAGCTCGTATGATATACGGGCATACTGCAGCGTGGACAGTTCCACGAATGCCCCCTGTCCCTTGTCCATGACCTCAGCATAAGCCTCCGCGGCAGCCTCCTTCGAACCTGTCGCATAGAGTGACTCTCCGAGATAGAAATAAGCAGCAGGCGTCTTCTCGCCGTCAGGATACTGCTCGATAAACGATCTAAGGGATTTCAGGGCCGACTTATAATCCCCTGACAGATATATCTGCTCCACAGCGTTGAACATCATAAGCTCCTTCTCATCCGAAGTCTTGACAGCCGACAGCCCGAGCCTGTCAAGATACGCGAAATACTCCTCCGGCTTATTCTGGACAGTATAGATACTCTCAATCACCGCAAGAGCGTTTCCGGTATCCTCAGACAGCGGCATATCCTCGACTATCTCAGTCAGATACGACAGAGCCTCGTCATAATCACCCGCATTGGAATAAAGCATTCCGATCTCAAGCAGACATTTGCCGGCATACAGAGGATCCTTGACTTCATTGAGCAGATACTTGAAGCACCTCTCGGCCTTGTCCGTCATACCTTCCTGCACATATGTACGGCCGAGTTCATACACCGCCCTTGAATACACCGGCGTATCCTCCCTGTCATCCATAATGCCCTCCAGTATCCCTATCTTCCTGTCGGTATCCTGAATAAGACCATATGACAAGGCGCACTGATATGCGGCATACACAACATACTCGGGAAGATAATTGACCATCGACACCTCCTCGTACACAGCTGCCGCGCCGGCATAGTCCTTCTGCATGAACAAGGCGTCTCCGATTCTGAGCCTTGCCTCTATTACCAGAGCCATATCCTGGTAATGCTCCTCGAGGAACTTATGAAACCACATGGCTGCGGAGGCATACTCCCTATTGGAGAAATAGCAGTATCCAAGGCCAAACGGCACCAGAGGATACTCCTTGAACGACCTGAATGAAGGCGACTGGCAAAGCGAGCTGTAAAGACTTATGGCCTCGTCTATATCTCCGGCACGGTAACATGTCTCGGCCAACCAGAACTTTGCAAGCAGCCCGAGCGTTGGATTGTACGACGAGTGCCTGAGCGCTATCCTGAAATCCGTCCCGGCACCTCCATAAGAGCCGCGGCCGAAAAGCTCGACCGCCCTGAGAAATGCCGCTTTCTGAAGATTGACATCCATCTGCGGCGTCAGCACATGGATGCGGTTGAGAGCATCTATGGCTGCCTTGTATTGCTTGGACAGCAGATACGATGTAGCTATATAGGAATATATCTCATCAGACTTCTCAGTCTGCGGCCACTTTGCAAGATAATCCTGGAACACGGAAATATCAGAATTGACATCGAATGCCAGCTTGGCATAGTTGTAGTAGGACTCTTCCTGTATGTCACTGTCGAAATCCACCTCCGATGCCATCCTGTAATATTTGAGAGCCTCATGCTTGTTCTTGAGCTTCAGGTATGAGTTGGCCATGTGCATGCAGGCACTCTGCCCGAGAGTATCCTCTGTTCCGACCACCTTTGAGAAAGCCTCGACAGCCTGATAATATGACCCGAGCGAATATGATATGATACCGAGATAATAGCTGTCCTTACGGGTCATGTCAGAACCGGCGTCCGAATAATCCCGGAACCACTTCCGTGCCTCTTCCGGACGGCCAAGGCCATAATACGCCTGGGACATCATCCTGGCCACCTTGGGACGCATGTCCTCATGCACTGCCTCCATCACAGCCGCACCGTTGTCCACCACATACTCATAATCTCCGAGCATCAGCTTCGACTCCAGAACATAATAAGCGCACTGTTCCTTGAAACGGCCGTCCCCGCTTATCTGAGAGAACAGTTCCACCGCCTTCTCAAAATCCCTGTTCAGATAGACAATATATCCCATATAAAATGTAGCTGGCACTGTATACTTGTTGTGCCGCCCGTCCAGGACAGTTCTGAAGCCGTTGGCCGCCTCCTCCACAAGACCGACCCTGAGCTGACAGTAGGAACGCAGATACAGGTACTGCTCCTTGTCAGCACGAGACAGCTGCGCATAGTCTACGGAATCGAGAACATCCAGCGATGCCTCATACTCCCCCCTGTCAAACAAGGACGATGCATACTGCAGCATGACACCCATATAGCCCGGAGCATAACGGTACCGCTCCGCATACTCCTTAATCAACGCCTCCAAATCAGGCGCAGACAGCCTTATATCGCAGATTATCCCGTATGTGGCAAGCTCTGATTCCTGCAGAGCGGAGAGTCCGTCCTGAGCTGCGGCACGGTCGATCCCGGCCCTTGCAGCGGCATACATACCATTGTCGAAGAGTTCCCTCACCCTTTCAAGGTTCCGTCCGTAATCCATGGCGGCTCCGGATACACACATGAGCACAATGGCAACGGGCAATACCGCTAATATTCTTTTTAAGACCATTTTAACCCTATTTCGGGCAAATGTAACAATTATTTAATTATTTTTGTATGATTAATTCACAGGACATGGAAGAAAATAAAGAGCGTCCCATCATCTTTTTCGAGCATGCGGATATCTACAACTCGGGCAATCTGGTCATATCCGACCTCAACATGAGCATCAACAAAGGTGAGTTCGTATACATCATCGGGAAAGTCGGCAGCGGCAAGACCACGATAATCAGGGCCATGATAGGCGATGCCGAAATAAAGGGCGGCAAGGCCATGGTCGGAGAATTCGACCTTACCAAGTTGAGAAACAGACAGATACCATACCTTCGCAGGAAGCTCGGCGTGATATTCCAGGACTTTCAGCTTCTTATGGACCGTACCGTGGAGGAGAACCTGTCGTTCGTACTAAGAGCCACCGGATGGAAAGACCGCAGAACCGTTTCGGAAAGAATCCTGAAAGTACTGACGGCTGTCGGAATGGAGAACAAATCCCACAAGATGCCCCATCAGCTCTCCGGCGGCGAACAGCAGAGAATAGCTATCGCAAGAGCCCTGCTCAACAATCCTGAGATCATACTGGCCGACGAGCCTACCGGGAATCTGGACGGAGACACGGCCGGAGACATAATGGCCCTGCTGATGAAAATCAACGCCAGGGAAAACGGTCCGGCCGTCATAATGGTGACACACAACAGAAGTCTGTTCCAGAAATACCCGGCACGGACTTTCCTATGTGAAAAGCTCTCCTGCACGGAAGTGCCGGAAGAGTCCGAATTCCAACTCGATCTGTCCGAATTCATCTAATACAGTTTACGGAGATGCCTTCCAGAATCACTCTGAACCAGCGTTACAAAGCTATCATCGGATGGTTTGCCGCCAACCGCCCTGCCGTACAGTCCGAACTGCACTTCAGGAACGGATACGAGCTGATAGTATCGGTCATACTGTCCGCACAATGCACGGACAAGAGGGTCAACATGGTCACACCTGCCCTATTCGAGCGGTATCCTGACCCGGAATCACTTGCAGCGGCATCCTTTGATGATGTTCTCGCACTTGTCCGCTCCGTATCCTATCCCAACAGCAAGGCCCGCCATCTGATAGAGATGGCAAGGAAACTTGTGGCCGATTTCCATTCTGCGATCCCGTCCGACACAGACTCCCTCATGAGCCTTCCCGGTGTAGGCCGCAAGACCGCCAATGTAGTGGCTTCCATCCTGTACGACAAGCCGGTAATAGCCGTAGACACACATGTACTGCGTGTATCCAACCGCCTCGGCCTGTCCCACGGAAAGACTCCCGAGAAAGTAGAAGCCGACCTTGAGAGCCACATCCCAGTGGAGCAGAGAGCCATATCCCATCACTGGCTCATCCTCCACGGCCGCTACACCTGCACGGCAAGAGCCCCTAAATGCGGAGAATGCCCTCTCACGCAATGGTGCGAATATTATTCAGACTCAAGAGTATGACCTGTTGGCCGGACATACTCTCCGACTACCGCTCCTGGCTGCGCATAGAACGGTCACTATCACCCAATACAGCAGCATCATATCTGAGCGATATCGCAAAACTACAGGGATTCTACCCGGAGCGCAGTCCAGAGCATCTGAGCGGAACGGAGCTGAGGGACTTCATTGCCCACGAAGCCGGGCACGGCATATCGAAACGCAGCCAGGCTCGTCTCGTAAGTTCCTTGAAGAGCTTCTACAACTTCCTGGAAATAGAAGGACTGACAACAGACAATCCCACCGGCCTCATAGACGCCCCGAAGATATCACGCCATATCCCTACCGTTCTGTCTATTGAAGAGATAGAGCGCATACTTTCCTCTGTAGACCTGTCTGCCCCGGAAGGACACCGTAACAGGGCCATGCTGGAGTTACTGTACTCCTGCGGCCTAAGAGTCAGCGAGCTGATATCGTTACGCATATCAGACCTGTTCTTCGAAGAGTCATTCATCAGAGTCATAGGCAAGGGAGACAAACAGCGGCTCGTACCCATAGGAGAGCCGGCCATACGCGCCGTGCAGCTGTACATCTCGCAGACCCGCCGGGCATTTGCCTCGAAAAAAGACGAGGACATACTCTTCCTCAACCGACGAGGCGGAAAACTGTCACGCCAGATGGTATTTCTGATAATCAAGCGTCAATGCGAAACCGCAGGCATCACCAAGGAGATATCCCCGCACACCTTCCGCCACTCCTTCGCCACCCATCTCGTAGAGAACGGAGCCGACCTGCGCTCCGTACAGCAGATGCTCGGCCACGAAAGCATCCTGAC
>DXAT01000030.1 GCA_019116965.1 Candidatus Coprenecus pullistercoris | reverse complement strand
GGCGTACTCTTGTACTCGGGATGGAACTGCACTCCGATAAAGAACGGATGCTCCGGAATCTCCACTATCTCCACCAGTCCGGTCTCGGGATTGCGTCCGCTGGTGCGCATACCGGCCTCGTTGAGACGGGCCACGTAGTCATTGTTGAGTTCATAGCGGTGACGGTGTCTCTCGCTGATGAGCGGCTTGCCGTAGATACGGTAGGCCAGCGAGCCCTCCTCTATCTGGCATTTGTATGCTCCCAGGCGCATGGTGCCGCCCTTGACCGTGGTAGTCTTCTGGTCGGCCATCAGGTCGATGACGGGGTTTGCGGTATTGGCTTCCACCTCTGTGGAGATCGCATCCTTCAATCCAAGCACATTTCGGGCAAACTCCACCACTGCCATCTGCATTCCGAGACATATGCCGAAGAAAGGCACGCCCTTCTCCCTGGCATAGCGCACGGCCTTGATCTTGCCCTCCAATCCCCTTTCTCCGAAACCGGGAGCGATGAGGATACCGTCCATACCGGCGAGCTTCTCCTCCACATTGTCCTCTGTAAGGTACTCGCTGTGAATGGGCACTACCTTGACCTTGCAGCGGTTGGCGGCGCCGGCGTGTATAAAGGACTCGAGGATGGACTTGTAGGCGTCCTGCAGCTCCACATATTTTCCGACCAGAGCTACTGTGATGTTTGCCTCTGGATGAGCCAGCCTGTCCAGGAAAGCCTTCCAACCCTCCAAGTCCGGCTCGGCTACATCCTGGATGCCGAATTTCTCCAGCACGATCTCGTCCAGTTTCTCCTCCTTCATCATAAGAGGCACTTTATATATGGTGTCCGCGTCTATTGACTCGATGACGGCGTTGGGACGCACATTGCAGAAAAGGGCCAGCTTCTTGCGCAGATCCTGTGAGAGCTTGTGCTCGGTGCGGCAGATGAGTATGTCCGGCTGTACTCCGTCCTGCTGCAGCAGTTTGACGGAGTGCTGGGTAGGCTTGGTCTTCAGTTCCTTGGCGGCGCTCAGGTAAGGAACCAGCGTAAGGTGAATCACCAGGCAGTCCTCGTCCGGCAGTTCCCACTGAAGCTGACGCATGGCCTCGATGAAAGGCAGGGACTCGATGTCTCCGACCGTTCCGCCGATCTCGGTGATGATCACGTCGTACTGTCCGCTCTTGCCGAGAAGCAGCATCCTGCGCTTGATCTCGTCGGTGATATGAGGAATGATCTGGACGGTCTTGCCCAGATAGGCGCCCTGGCGCTCCTTGTCGATTACAGTGCGGTAGATCTTGCCGGTGGTGACATTGTTCGCACGGGATGTGTAGATATTGAGGAATCTCTCATAGTGACCCAGGTCCAGGTCAGTCTCTGCTCCGTCCTCAGTCACGAAGCACTCTCCGTGCTCATAGGGGTTGAGTGTGCCCGGATCCACATTGAGATAGGGATCGAATTTCTGAATGGTGACCCGAAGGTTCCTGGACTGAAGCAGTTTGGCTAATGAAGAGGAAATAATGCCTTTCCCCAGTGAGGATACTACGCCTCCCGTAACGAAAACATATTTTGCAGACATACTATATTATTTACTTACGGGGGAACAAAGTTAGTGCAAAAAAACTATCTTTGCAAGATATTTTTTCAACCTCATCTGCAAATGAAAAGTCTTACAACCACATACCGTATCCGCACTTCCGACGTGGACATCCGGAAGAACTACAAGGCTTTCGCATTCATGTCCATGGCGCAGGAGATGGCCAACTGGCATGCGTCCAGCATAGGTTTCGGGTACGCGGACCTCATCAAGGACAATATCTCCTGGGTAGTATCAAGGATGAGGGTAAAATATCTGGAAGCACCCAAGTGGGAGGACGGGATACAGTTCACCACATGGCACAAGGGCCCGGACGGGGTGTTCTCGCTCAGGGACTTTGAAGTCGCTGACGAGGATGGCAAAAGGACTCTGATACAGGCGACCAGTTCATGGCTGCTCATAGATACAGGCACCCGCAGAATGCTGCGTCCCGATCATGTGCTGGGGGAGAAAAGTCCTGCTACGGCTCTTGACCGTGACGCCATAGCGGAGCACTGCGGCAAGCTCGTCACCCCGAAGGAGGGGATGGAGCTGATACGCACGCACGAGGTACTCTACTCAGACGCGGATTTCAATGCCCACACAAACAACGCAAAATACATAGAGTGGGCTTTTGATGTTCTGCCCCTGGAAACCGTATCCGGCAAGGACATCGACGAGTTCCAGATCAACTTCAACCACGAGACCCGTCCGGGCGAGACCGTGGACCTGCTGCGCGGAACTGCGGGACCCGATGCGTTCTTCGTGGAAGGCCGCTGTGCGGACAAGACGGTGTTCCAGTGCTCGATAAGATTCAAATCCTGATAGATTCCATATTAAAACCTATAACCGTGAATTCATTGTACATATTCAATCCGGATTTTTTCCTGACAGTAGAGAAAGTGATGGTAGTGCTGGCCGTGGTGGTGTTCATCGCACTGCAGTACTTCAAAGCCGGTTACGGATACCTGCGGGCAAAAGGCTGGGGCCCGATGATCGACAACAAGCTGGGATGGGTGCTGATGGAAATTCCCGTGCTTGTGGTGACCCTGCTGATCTATGTGTACGCATCGGGCTGGGAGAGACTCACGGGAACTGTCCTGGTCTCGTTCCTTACGGTACATTATATCCAGCGCTCGCTCATCTATCCTTTCATGATGCGCGGAAAAAGCAGGATACCTGTGACCGTGGTGCTCATGGGCGCAGTGTTCAATGTGATAAATGCCTATCTTATAAGTGGATGGATTTTCGTATTGGCGCCTGAGGACAGATATACCCTGAGTTGGCTGTGTACTCCGCAGTTCATCATCGGTGCGCTGATCTTCATCTTCGGTATGGTTGTCAATCTGCATTCGGACTATATCATCCGTCATCTGCGCAAGCCGGGGGACACAAAGCACTATATTCCCAGGGGAGGCATGTTCAGGTATGTGTCGTCTGCCAATTATTTCGGTGAGATTACCGAGTGGTTCGGCTTCGCCATCCTGACCTGGTCCCTTCCGGGCGCGATATTCTGTATCTGGACTTTCGCCAACCTCGCACCGAGGGCCAATTCCCTTTATGAGAAATACACCAAGGAGTTCGGGGAGGAGTTCACTTCACTCAAACGCAAACGACTAATACCTTTTATATATTAAATGGATTCCCTTTTATTCACTCCGGCCAAGATAGGCCCGGTCGAACTGAAGAACCGCGTTATCCGCGCCTCGGCATACGAGGGCATGTGTGACGGTCATGTTCCGACTCAGCAGCTCAAGGATTATCATACTGCCCTTGCACGCGGAGGAGTGGGCATGACGGGTGTGGCATACGCGTCCGTCAACAAGAGCGGGCTGTCATTCCACCGTCAGCTGTGGATGCGTCCCGAAATCATCCCCGGACTCAGAGACCTCACAGACTCCATCCATGCGGCTGGAGCCAAGGCATGCATTCAGCTCGGCCATTGCGGCAATATGTCGCACCGTATGTACTGCGGACAGCGCCCCGTGGGGGCCTCGAGCGGCTTCAACCTCTACTCTCCCACATTCGTACACGGCTTGCGTGAGGACGAGATCCTCCAGACGGTCAAGGACTTCGGCAATGCCGTGCGCATTGCGCGGGACGGAGGATTCGATGCTGTAGAAATACACGCCGGCCACGGCTATCTCATATCGCAGTTCCTCTCACCGTATACCAATCATCGCAAGGACAAGTACGGAGGAACTTTGGAGAACCGCATGAGATTCATGGACATGGTGATGGAAGAGGTGATGAAGGCCGCCGGAGACGACATGGCCGTGCTGGTCAAGACCAATACCAGGGACGGTTTCAAGGGCGGTCTGGAACTGGAGGACTGCATCAGGGTAGCCAAGCGCCTGGAGCAGGACGGAGCACACTGTCTGGTGCTTAGCGGAGGCTTCGTCAGCCGGGCCCCGATGTATGTGATGCGCGGAGCCATGCCCATCAGCGTGCTTACCGGCTATATGCCTATGAAGCTGTGGTGGCTCAAGTTAGGCGTCAACCTGTTCGGAAAGATGATGATCAAGGACGAGCCTTTCAAGGAGGCGTTCTTCTTCGATGACTCGATAGAGTTCCGCAAGGAGCTTAAAATGCCGCTGGCCTTCGTCGGAGGACTCAACTCCCTGGACAGCATCAACAAGGTGCTCAACGCCGGCTTCGAATTTGTGGAGATGGCCCGTCCTCTGGTATACGACACCGACTTCGTAAACAAGCTCAAGGACGGTACATGCACCGTAAGCGGCTGCCGCCATGCCAACTACTGCGTGGCCCGCATCTGGAATTACGACATGCAGTGCCACGAGAACTGCAAGCTCTCTCCCCGTATGAAACGCGAGGTGGAGCGCAACATTAGAAAGTACAATAATAAATAGGCGGGACGCTCTATCGCTGTCATGCGCAAGCATGAGGGAGGAAAGTCCGGGCAGGACAGAGCACCGCACTGTGGAAAGCACAGGTAGGCGAAAGCTTACGTCACGGGTAACAGAAAACAACCGCCCCTCTCTCGGGAGAGGTAAGGGTGAAAATGCAGGGTAAGAGCCTGCGTCCGTTCGATGGCGACATCATCGGAGTATCCGCCTGCGGCCTGCAAGGCCAAATATACCGGCAGTCAAGGGCTGCTCGTTCTTTGCCGGGGGGTAGGCTGCTCAGATAAATGATAGAGGCTTCCGGGACTGCCCGGAGGTACAGAACCCGGCTTACAGTCCCGCCTTTTTTAATATTTTTGTAACATGTCTTTTTGAAAATTGTATCATATTTGCGCCGTCTACAATAATAAAGAAAGACCTATATGAACAGACTACGCCTTGTCTTTACCGCAGTCCTGATTTCCCTGACCTCTTGCTGGGCCGTTGCACAAAACGGTGAATATGAGGTGATAGAGACGGAGGTACCTTCCGATTTCCAGCCGAGGGTAGATGTGGATTTCGCATTTTCATTGACTGATGATCTTTCTTTCGCAATAAACAACGAACTCCGTTTCCGGGACAACTGTACGCGTATCGACCGCAACTATCTTCAGGCGACTCTCGGATATGAGACCTGTGATTATTTCTCCGTAACCGCAGGTTATATTTTTCAGTCGCTGCTTACGCAGGGTGATATAGAATATGAAAGACAGTGGCAGTACCGGCACAGGGTGTTCATGGATTTGAAAGCCGAGTATGAGGCCGGTGACTGGAAACTGTCCCTGACCGAGCGGCCCCTTGTCAATCTCAGGCCATGGGCGGATGGGATACACGACCCGAAAGACGAGTGGCTCATCCGCTCCAAGCTCAAGGCTGACTACGACATTCCCAAGACTGACCTCACTCCATACGCGTTCTTCGAGCTGTCCAACACTCTCAACACAGTGGACTACGGCGGAGGCCCGTTCGTAGACCGCCTGCGCTTCTGCCTCGGCATGAAGTGGGAGACATCGGATTTCAGCAGTATAGAACTTTACTATTATTTCGACATCCGCAACAGCAGGGATGTAAGCATGACGCACGGCTCCGACGGCGGTCTGTACAATGTGTTTCTGAATAAGGAACGGCAGTACATACACATACTCGGCCTGTCCTTCAATTTCGGCTGGGATTAGCCCTGTCCCGAGACATATTTTTTGCTCAGCAGGAACAAAGTGTTAACTTTGCTTCCTATTACGCTTTTGGCTGAGAATCATGAGAACGAATATTGTCCTGATTGCCTTATGTGCTGCTGTAGCCTGCTCTCCGCTGTCCAAGGCCCAGCTCGGAGCGGTGCAGGAGCTCGCACTGAAAAGCGATACCGTATCACGCTCCCCGGAGGTTCTTTTCAGGGAGATGTCCCGGATCAGGTTGGAAAGAGGTCTCTTTTATGCCGCGTCCCTGTCATCCGGGGATGCCCGCTGTGCGGAACTTACTGCTGTGGCCGTGGCCGCTGCAGATGACGGGATCCTTGTCGGCAAGGCAAAAGGGTATGTCGATGTATTCAACAGCTATCTAAGAGCTCTGCGCAGTATCAGTTCCGACCAGCGGTGGAAGGGAGTGGGTACTCAGGTGCGTGGGATAGGACTCAGGGTAGACTCGATATTGTACCGGCACAACAGTCTCGGGTTCGGTGAGGAGGACCTGCCCGTAGGCTACGCCAGGTTGGCCGGCCGTGTCATGGGCTATGTGTCCGAGGAGGTCATGCAGACTGTTCAGGGTGTGGCTGTCAGGAATACTGTCATCGCCGGCGATACCCTTGTAAGCGCCAGTTGCGACTCCCTGATTGCCATTTTGCGGAGCGGGGAGATGAACGAGCTCATCGAGCATGAGCGGGAAAGCGTGAAGGACAACTATTCTGCCTATCTGAGTGCCATGGAGCTGGCCGGACAGCCGGTCCCCGTGGAGTATGACAGGCGTTATGTGGAGCTGCTGATGAAAGCGGACAATCTGCCTGACATACGCAACAGATGCGTGTCGGCACTCCGTTCGCTTAAGAAAGCGCATTCGGCCCTTGCGGAGGATTTCGCTGCGGGAGAGGAGGATATCTCCGGAGACCTGTATGAGGAACTGGTGAGGCTAAACAGGCTCGCGTACCAGGTGGCTTCCGGCTTGGACGACTTGATACAATGACGGATATGGATAATGATGCAAGACAGCGTACTCTTGAGGAGATCCGTGAGGCCATAAGGGCCAATGACGATTTGCGTCTGGACCCGTCCCTGTCAGAGGACGGAAGGGAGGACCTCGAGAAGACTGCGCTTATACTGAGGGATATGGAGCGGGAACTGGTCTCTGAGGTTTCCGGGAATATAGTCGGAAGGCTGGAGGCCGCGGCGGCCCCGCTGAAAGAGATAGCGGCCGGTGTCCGTGGGAAGGTCACGGCGATGAACGAGCCGGCGAAGGTGCTGGAGCATGTGAAGGACCTTATGTCGCTCATCGCCGGGATTATGAAGGAAGCCGGACGCTGGAGATGAGAGTTACGGACAATGTAAAAACGATAAGATGAATATAGTCATAGTAGGAACCGGATATGTAGGACTCGTCTCGGGAACATGTTTCGCCGAGATGGGCAACAATGTAGTGTGTGTGGATGTGGACAGGCGCAAGATAGATATGCTCGACAATGGGCAGGTACCTATCTACGAGCCGGGTCTGGAGGATATGGTGCTGCGTAACAGCCGTGCCGGAAGACTGCGTTTCTCAACATCGCTTGAAAGTGAGCTGGAAGAAGCCGAGATAGTGTTCAACGCAGTGGGTACGCCGCCGGATGAGGACGGCAGCGCGGACCTCCGCTATGTGCTTGATGCGGCCAGGACCATAGGCGCCAACATGACGCATTATCTTGTAGTAGTGACAAAGAGCACTGTGCCGGTGGGTACTGCGGACAGGGTGAGGGCTGTCATCAGGGAAGAGCTGGACCGGCGCGGTGTCAGGCTTGATTTCGATGTTGCGTCCAATCCGGAATTCCTTAAGGAGGGCGCGGCCATAAAGGATTTCATGTCGCCTGACCGTATAGTGGTGGGAGTGGATTCCGAAAGGGCCAAGGAGATGATTTCCCGTCTTTACCGGCCTTTTCTGCTCAATAATTTCCGGGTTTTCTTCATGGATATCCCCTCGGCTGAGATGACAAAGTATGCCGCCAACGCCATGTTGGCCGTGCGTATATCGTTTATGAACGAGATAGCCAACCTGTGCGACAGGGTCGGGGCAGATGTGGATATGGTGCGCAAGGGAATAGGCGCGGATGTGCGTATCGGCGGCAAGTTCCTGTATGCAGGCTGCGGATACGGCGGCTCGTGTTTTCCCAAGGATGTCAGGGCGCTGGCCAAGACCGCGCGGGACAATGATTACCGTATGGAGGTCATAGAGGCTGCCGCTGCGGTCAACGACAGGCAGAAAACAGTTGTTCTGGAGAAGCTGCGTCAGGTCATGCCTGACCTTGCCGGAAAGACGGTGGCTCTGTGGGGACTGGCATTCAAGCCGGAGACGGACGATATGCGCGAGGCGCCTTCGCTGGAGGTGATGGGCGGTCTTCTGAAAGCCGGAGCGGTCGTGAGGGTCTATGACCCGGCCGCCATGGACGAATGCCGCAGGCGTGTCGGTGATACCGTGCTGTACACCGGGGATATCTATGACTGCGTGACCGGAGCGGACGCCCTGCTGCTGCTCACGGAGTGGAAGGAGTTCCGTATGCCGGACTGGTCTAAGGTATGTTCGCTCATGACCGGAAATGTGTTGGTGGACGGGCGCAACATATATGACAGACAGGAGATTTCCCAATACGGATTTGTATACAAGGCGATAGGCAGGTAGTATGGACGGCACGCTCGGGAAGAAGACCGTTGCCGGGATATTGTGGAGTTCCCTGCAGAAATTCGGCACGATGGCTATTTCATTCGTGTCCAATATCTTCCTTGCCCGCATGCTGACGCCCGATGACTACGGTTGCATCGGGATGCTGATGATATTCATAGCCGTAGCCAATGTGTTTATAGACGGAGGATTCGGTTCGGCCCTGATACAGAAGAAGAGGCCGACGCCTCAGGATTATTCCACCATCTTTTACTGGAATCTGATTCTGTCAGTGATACTTTATGCGGTGCTGTATGCATCTGCTCCGTCAGTGGCGGGATTCTACGGTATGCCGGAACTCTCCAAGGTATTGAGGGTGCAGGGAGTGGTCTTGATATTCAACGCATTCTCCGTAATCCAGAACAATCAGTTGCGCAAACGCCTGGAGTTTAAGAAGACAGCGTCCATCAACTTAGTCTCGATGAGCTTGGCCTCCGTTATGGCCATAGTGATGGCGTACCGGGGATTCGGTCTCTGGAGTCTCGTGGGGCAGCAGCTGACATACAGCCTGCTCAATGCCGTGCAGCTTTGGATACGCAGCGCCTGGCGTCCCATGCCGGTGTTCTCGCGGAGCTCGTTCAGGGAATTGTCGGGTTTCGGCGCATTCATCCTGCTGTCCAATCTTATCAATACTTTCTGCAACAATGTGCAGGGACTTCTTATAGGCAAGTTTTTCTCACCGTCGGTCATGGGACTGTACTCGCAGGCCCGCAAGCTGGAGGAGGTGGCGTCCACGAGTATCTCCGGTGTGGTTGACCAGGTGTCCTATCCGGTGTTGGCGGAGGTTCAGGACGACAGGACAAGGCTTGCCGGGGCCACGGGCCGTTTGGTTACTTCCATCGCGTTTTTCACTCTCCCTCTGATGTTTCTGCTGATAGCTGTCGCCGAACCGCTTATAACCATATTGTATTCGGACAGGTGGGTGGAGTGCGTTCCGTATTTCCAGGTGCTTTGCGTGGCAGGTATGGCGGTCTCGCTGCAGAACATCAATTATTTTGCGGTGGCGGCTACGGGACGCAGCCGTGCGCTGCTCGTATGGACCATAGTCAAGAGGTCCCTGAGCATAGTGTTCATAGTGGCCGGATTCGCGGCTTTGGGCATAAAGGGCCTCCTGGCCGGCATGGTGCTTGCTGCGTTTACCGTATATGCTGTGAATGCCGCCCTTGTGTCGAAATATGTGGGGTACCGTATAGGCCGTCAGATAGCGGATCTTTTGCCGGTGGCGGCCGTATCGGCCGCGGCATTTGCGGCCGCTTATGTTCCTGTCATGTGCGATATGGCTGACATACTGCAGCTTGTTGCATCGGTGGCATTGTTTGCGGCTGTATATCTCGGTATCTCGGCCTTGCTTGGGCTGAAGGCATATAGGAATGTGCGGGAGCTGCTTCCGCTGCTGTTGAAAGGTAAAAGATGAAAATAGGAATAATAAGAGAGACCAAGTCGCCCTGTGATTCGAGGGTGCTGCTGACACCGGTGCAGGTGAGGATGCTCATGGATGAGTATCCCGGGGTGGGATTTGCCGTGCAGAGCAGTAAGGACAGGGCTTTCAGCGACAGGGAGTATTCCTGTCTCGGTATAGATGTCAGGGAAGATGTGTCGGACTGTGATGTCCTTTTCGGCATCAAGGAGGTGCGGGAGGATGTGCTGATTCCGGGTAAGTGGTATTTTTTCTTCGGGCATGTGGCTAAGATGCAGGCTTACAACAGGCCGCTGCTGATGGAGATGATCCGTCGCGGAATAACTTTTACGGATTACGAGTATCTGACAGATGAAAACGGTAAGAGACTGTGTGCGTTCGGATGGTGGGCGGGCCTTGCTGGCGTGTATAATACTTTGAGGGCTTATGGATTGAGATACAGATTGTTCGAATTGCCGCATCTGTCCGGAAATGTCACTGCGGATAATCTCAAGGACCGGCTCAGGGCGCTTGTCATGCCGGAAGTCAGGGTGGTGGTCACCGGGAACGGCAGGGTCTCCAAGGGAGCGCAGTATATGCTTGAGGAGTCTGGCTTCAGACGAGTGGCCGTGGAAGATTATCTCAGCGGACTGTCCGTGCCCGGTCCGTGTTTCTGTGTGGCGGCCGTAGGGGACCTGGTGCGCAACCTGGACGGCACTCCGTTCGACAGGGAGCGTTTCCGCAGGCATCCCGAGGATTATGCCAGCCGTTTCCAGGAGTACAGCCGTGTCTCGGATATCCTGCTCTCGTGCCACTACTGGGAGGGCGGTCAGCCGGTGTATCTGGACCGTATGTGCATGACGGATCCCGAGCGGCGGCTCTCCGTTGTGGGAGATGTGACCTGTGACATCATGGGCAGCATGCAGTGTACGCTCAGGCCGTCCACCCATGCGGCGCCTTTCTATGATTTCAATCCGGTTACCGGCGGGGAAGAGGCTCCTTTCTCCAGTCCGGACAATATAACCGTGATGGCCGTCGATACACTTCCCAATGCCCTTCCCAGGGAGACAAGCGGATATTTCGGGGATCTGTTCATCACCAGAATACTGCCCGGTGTGCTCGGAAGCTCGTCGCCAGCCGCTTCGGCAGCCGTTGAGAGGGGAACGATACTCCGCTGTGGTAAATTGACTGAGCGTTACGGATATTTGTGTAATTTTGCAGGACAGAGACAGTGATTATGGCAGAGATCAGGAAAGAATTTGCGAAAATGTTCAGGAGGTTCCTTACGGACCTGTCGCCGGAGCTCAATACCCGCTATATATACCGCAAGACTTTCGGGCGGCCGATAGATCTGGAGCATCCGCGTACTTTGGACGAGAAGATACAGTGGCTCAAGCTTCATACATACAGGAACAATCCGTTAGTGACCCAGTGTGCCGACAAGTACAGGGTGAGGGAGTATGTGGAAGGCTGCGGTTGCGGAGACATTCTCAATGATCTTTACGGAGTGTATGATGATGCTTCCGGAATAGACTGGGACGCACTGCCGGAGAAGTTCGTGCTGAAATGGAATTTCGGCTGCGGTCAGAATTTCATATGCAGGGACAAGTCGGCCTGTGACAGGACGAAGGTGAAGGCCATGCTTGGCAGATGGAAAAAGGCCCGTAACACATTTTATAAGGAGATGTCGGAGATGCAGTACCGGGGCATACCTCCCAAACTGATATGCGAGCGGCTGATAGAGACGGAAGACGGCCTTCTTCCGAAGGACTACAAGCTATACTGTTTCAACGGGAAGCCGCACTGCGCCTTGGTGTGCGCCAACAGGATAGCCGCCGGTCATGCCGATTATTACTTTTTCGACAGGGACTGGAACCTGCTTAGATACAATAAAAAGGGTCAGGAAGTTCCGGAAGGGTTCACACTGCCGAGACCTGAGGGCTTCGACCGTCTGTTTGAATATGCGGAGAGGCTGGCAAAGCCGTTTCCTTTCGTCAGGGCGGATTTCTATCTTGAGGCCGGAAAGGTTATATTCGGGGAACTTACCTTTACCCCTGCGGGAGGTTTTGACAGGGGACGTCTGCCTTCCACACAGGACCTTTTCGGGGACATGCTTGTGCTTCCTTCAAAATAGCCGGTGATGGAGACGCTTTATTCGGTGATAATCCCTCATTACAACTCTCCGGAGTTTCTCGGCAGGTGTCTTGCCTCGATACCCGCAAGGGATGACATACAGGTGATTGTGACTGATGACTGCAGCCCTTGCCGGAGAGAAGTCGAGGCGGTGGCGGCTGAGTATCCCGGTGTGGAGATGATATTCGCGGAGCGGAACGCAGGGGCCGGCGCCGCAAGAAACGCGGCTCTGCCCAAGGCCCGCGGACGCTGGCTGATTTTTGCCGACGCCGATGACTTTTTCCTGCCGGGAGCGTGGGAGCGGTTTGACGGATATGCGTCGTCGGACTATGATATCGTCTATTTTCTCTCTGAGAGCGCGGATGCCGTGACATTGCAGCCGGCCGGCCGCTCCTCCACTTACAATGTGCTGGTGAAGTCCTGCGACAACCGGTCCGCTGACAGTTCGGACAGGCTGCGCCTGCGCCACGATGTGCCTTGGGGCAAGATGATAAGACGCTCTCTTGTGGAGGGCGGCCGCGTGATGTTTGATACGACGAGGTACTGCAATGACACCATGTTCTCCACCAAGACCGGACTTCTGGCCTCGAAGGTGCATGCGGAGCACTCGCCCGTGTACTGTGTGACGGTCAGCGGAGACAGCCTGACCCGTCAGCGCTCACCGAAGAACGAACTTGTACGCTACGAGGTGATATTGCGCAAGAACAGGCTTCTGGAGGAAAACGGCTACGGACAGTGGAGACTCCCTGTGGCCGCGTATTTCAAGAGTATCCTTCTGTCGGGAGACCGTCAGGCAGTCAGGGAATTCCGCCGTATCGGCCGTGTGTACGGAGTCCGTTACCTGCCTGAGTCATGGCGTTGGATAAAACGCAGGATTGACTGTATATTTACCGGCAAAAAAACAGATCTTGCCAATGCTTAGACTGCCAGTCAACTCCAAGGACCTCTTCTACGGCGTATCGCTTTTCATCTTGATAGGCAGCGTGATATTCAGGGTGGAGGAGCTGCCGCTTCTGAATATTCCCCTTGCCGTGGTGTCCATGCTGCTGGTGGCTGTCGTTATAGTCAGGAATATCCGCAAACTCAAGTTCCAGCTGCCGTTCCTGCTCATAGAGACGGGAATCTATCTGTATATCATATTCAACACCCTGAGGTATCACTATGTGGACTCGCTCTTCCCGCAGCTGATGATGCTGGTCAAGGGCTTGGCGGTAGTGGCTGTATTCGCAGCCTATAATAACAGCCCTAAGAAGGTGTACAGGCTGCTTTCAGATGTGTTTCTGGCATTTATCGTGCTCAATCTGATACAGATGACTCTTTTCCCGGACCTGCTCGGCAGTGACGGAGGAATGCGCATATATCTCGTATCGGCCAACTACAATCAGTTCGGCGGAATCTTCATGCCAGGTATCCTTGCCTCATATATCGCAGCCTCCATAGAGAGGCGCAGCACATGGCGTTTCTTTGCCATTACTTTTCTGGCTCTTGTGTCGGTAGCTGTCGCCGGGTCCGTCACCGCGACTGTAGGATTCCTGCTCATAGCCATGTTTTTCTTCTTCAGGAAAAACACTATGCTGACAAGGACCGCCGTGATAGGACTTGCAGCGTTCACCGTCATATTTTTCTATACATTCGTGATGGCCTCGGCAGGCTCTTTCCTCAGTGACAGCGCTATGGTGGACAAGTTCATGGAGTATACCGGCAAGAGCATGACATTTTCCGGCAGGACTGAGGTGTGGGTAAAGTCCCTGCTGATGATAGCAGATCATCCGCTTTTAGGCATAGGGGCCTATGCCTCGGGATCTTATGCCGATTCCTTTCTCGGTGTGGCCAATGTGCACAACGGGCTGCTGGACCTGATAGTGGTGGGAGGCGTCCTGTTGTTGTGTACTGTCTGTACCTTGGTCATCTGCATGTTCGTAAGGCTGCACAGGAGGCTGGAGAAGGAATATTTTTACGGAGAACTGTTCATTTTCATAGTATTCCTGTTCATGATGCAGCTGGAGGTGTACAACTATTTCATGTTGTTCCTGTTTTTTCTATCTTTGCACTTCTCTTCAAAAGTGCCTGCTTTTGGAAAGAAAAGGTTGAAAAACAAACATGAGGATATTGATAGTGTCGAGGGGGTATCCGTCAGCCAAGGACCCTCAGTTCGGAAGTTTTGAGAGAGACCAGGCTGAGGCTCTTGCCCGTGCCGGTCATCAGGTGGCGGTAGTCTCCGTGGACAGGCGGTTCAGGTTCTATTGGAGAAAGCCCGGTGTCAGCCGCAGGAATGCCGGTGGGATACCGGTATATACCTCGTTCCTGCTTCCCAATGTGCTGTTCCATTTCTGGGGAGAGAGACTTTATTTCCGTATCGCAGTGCGTCAGCTCCGCAGGCTCTTCTCGCTGGTAGAGCGGGAATACATGCATCCGGACATTATCTGTTCCCATTATCTGTACAACTCGGCTATGGCTGTGGAGCTGAAAAAGCGGTACGGAGTGCCGGTGGTGGCCGTCGAGCATTGGAGTGAGGTCAACAAGGACAGGCTCAGCCCGCTCGTACGATGGCTTGGAAAACGAACTTATCCGCACGCAGATGCGGTTCTGGCCGTGTCAGAGCAGTTGTCTGAAAGAATCAGGAAGCATTTCGGGTGCAGCGTGTCTGTTACAGGCAATATGGTCAATGAAATTTTTCTGTCTGACGGAAGACGGGATGCGGAATCCGGGTCTGCCGGACATTCCGGCAGATTTACATTTGTCAATGTCGGAAGCCTTGTTTCCCTTAAGGCACAGGATGTTCTTATACGGGCATTTTCCGAAGCGTCCTTCGGTGATGATGCGGCGCTATTGATTGTAGGGGAGGGGAAAATGCGCGGACGCTTGCAACGTTTGATACATTTTCTGCATCTTGAAAATAATGTATTCCTGCTTGGGCGTAAAGGACCGGAGGATATTGCGGAGCTGCTGCGCTCGTCAGATGCGTTTGTGCTTTCATCCAGGTCAGAGACTTTCAGCGTGGCGCTGAGCGAGGGGTTCGCGGCAGGACTTCCGGCAGTGGCCACTATGTGCGGAGGAGTGGAGGGAAGGGTTGACAGGACGAACGGCATCCTTGTCCCGGTGGATGATGTCAGTGCCTTGGCTCAGGCCATGAGGGATATGTACCTGCATCATGACAGGTATGACAGGGACGCTATCGCCCGTGACTGCCGGGAGAAATACTCTCCGGAGGTGATAGTTGAAAAGTTGGAGAGAGTTTTCAATCAGGTATTGAACAGGGAGGAATAGGCAATGAGGCAACTTATAATAATAGGCGCCGGAGGCATGGGACGCGTGATGTACGATATGGCGAGGGAGAGTCTCGGCTACGGAGACGAATTTGTGATTAAAGGATACATAGACGATAATCCGGACGCGCTTGCTGCGTTTGCGGGATATCCTCCCGTGCTGTCATCGGTGCCGGATTACCGGATAGAGGAGGAAGATGTGTTCATATGCTCCATCGGGGGAGCCGGACGCCGCCAGTGCATGGAGTCCGTGCTGTCACGCGGGGGAGAGTTCCTTACTTTAATTCACCGCACAGCCAGAATCGGTACAGGTGTGGTGATGGGCAAGGGCAATATGGTCGGCGCGTTCACCACGGTGGCCGCCAATGCCGTTATCGGAGATTACAACTTCATCCAGTCTTACACCATTATCGGACACGATGTGGTCATAGGTGACTGGAACAGGATAGACAGTCATGTGATGTGTGTAGGGGGTATCCGCATAGGCAGCGGAGCCATGATCCATACATCCGCGGTGCTCAATCATCAGGTGAGCGTGGGGGACGGAGCCCATGTGGGCGCGTGCAGTTTCGTGCTCCGGGATGTGGAGCCTGGAACTACTGTCATGGGCAATCCGGCGCGAAGAGTAATGTGATAAGATGCAAAGTATGACAAGACTTTTAGAGGGTAAGACCATATTGGTGACAGGGGCCGGACGCGGTGTCGGCAGGGCGGTGGCGGAGCGTTTCGCCGCTGACGGTGCCACTGTGTTCGCCAATGACCTGTCGGTGGACGGGATGTCGGACTGGGCTGCTGAATGCGGTGCGCGTTACGGTGTGAGTGTCGTTCCCGTCGCGTTTGACGTGACCGACAGCGCATCGGTCAAGGCGACCCTCATGGCCGCGTACAAGGCCACCGGCCGGCTGGACTGTGTGGTCAACAATGCGGCTGTCATCTCCAACTCAAGACTTGGCATGACGCTCAAGTCTGACATGGAACATATGTTTGCCGTCAATGTTCTGGCGGTCATAGATATCATACAGACGGCCTCCCGGCTGATGGCCCGTGGCGGTGGCGGATCATTTGTCAATATAGCGTCAGTGACCGCAGTGGCGGGTTCGCCCGGTCAGGTGGCTTATTCGGCGACAAAAGGCGCGGTAATCGCGCTGACCAAGTCCGCGGCAAAGGAACTGGCTCCGCAGCATATCCGGGTCAATGCAGTGGCTCCGGGCATCATCCGGACCGAGCGTTTCGAGGAACTTTACAGCCATGACGGAGAGAAGATAGATTCCAGGATAGAGAAGATTGCCATGGGCCGTCTCGGTACTCCTGAGGATGTGGCCGATGCCTGTGCGTTCCTGGCTTCGGACAGGGCCTCATACATCTCCGGCCAGATATTGTGTGTGGACGGATGCGCAACCATTTAATCTGATAGGATATGTTCCTGGATCTTGATAAGAAACCTTCAGACGCACCCGCCGTCATAGACGATTCACTTGAGATACTGACTTACGGCCGGCTCTGCTCTCTCGTGGAAGACTTCGGCCGCAGGCTGCCTGACAGGAGCCTGATAATCATTCTTGCGTCCAATACCGTAGGCTCTATGGTCGGCTATCTCGGCTGTATGGCATCCGGAGTAGTGCCGATTATAGTCAACAAGGACACTGAATGCGGACAGCTGTCGCACATGGTGCGGCTGTACAGGCCGGAGTATCTGTGGATGCCGGAGGCGGACACCAATATGCCGGAGGGACAAAGGGTGTTCTCCGCATACGGGTATGTGCTTGTCAGTACCGGACTCACCGCACCGGATCTGCATCCGGATCTGGCCCTTCTGCTGCCGACTTCCGGTTCTACCGGCAGCCCGAAGATGGTGCGTCACAGCCTGCGCAATGTGCAGGCCAATGCCCGCAATGTCTCGGAACTGTTCGGTATATCACCTCAGGACAGGGCGATGGCGTTTCTGCCCATGTATTATACTATGGGGCTGTCGGTCATAACGAGTCATCTCTACAGCGGTGCGACTGTGCTGCTTACGGGCCGCTCCATGCTGGATAAGGCTTTCTGGGCCATGCTGAGGGATGGCGGGGCTACGATACTGACAGGAGTTCCGTATAGTTTCGAAATACTTCAGAGAATGGGCTTCTTCCGAATGGATCTGCCTGCTCTCAGGATTATAACTCAGGGAGGAGGGCGCATGAGCGACTCTCTGTGGCACAACTGCGTGGAGTATGCGCTCAGGACAGGCCGGCAGTTTATCGCCACCTACGGTCAGACGGAAGGCACTGCCCGTATGGCCTGGCTGCCGTGGCCTATGGCCGTACAGAAAGTGGGCAGTATAGGCATAGCGGAGCCAGGAGGACAGTTGTCCGTGCTGGATGACAGCGGAGTGGAGACATTTGAGGGTGAGGCTGCCGGGGAGCTGGTCTTCCGCGGAGAGAATGTCACTCTCGGTTATGCTGTCGGGCCGAAGGACTTTATGAAAGGCGATGAGCGCGGCGGAGTACTTCATACCGGAGACATAGTGCGCAGGGATGCTGACGGCTGTCATTTCATCATAGGCCGCAGGACCCGTTTTCTAAAGATATACGGGCTCCGCATAGCTTTGGATGAGGTGGAGCATATCGTGCAGAATGCCTTCCCTGGTACGGACTGTCTCTGCAGCGGAGTTGACGGGCATCTTGTAGTACATGTGACTGACGGTGCCGAACCGGAGAATGTACGGAAAGTAATAGTTGATAAAACAGGGCTTTTCCATAAGAATATAGAAGTGGTTCAGGTGGAGAGCATAGAGAGAACGAAGCAATATGGATAATAGAGATAAATACAATGCAGTGTTCCGTGATGTGTTCATGGTGGATGACGCGGCGCTCGGGGACACTTTTGAAAAGGATTCGGTAGACGGCTGGGATTCTGTCCGTCAGCTGGCGCTTACAGCCGCGCTCGAGGACAGTTTCGACATACTCCTTGATGCGGAGGATATATTGGAACTCAGTTCCTATTCCAAGGGAAAGGAAGTTCTCCGCAAGTACGGGGTGGAGTTGTGACAGACGGTGATGTACAGACACGGTATCAAACGGGTACTGGATTTCGTTACGGTATTGATAGCCCTGACAGTGCTGTCCCCGCTGCTTCTTGTATGCGCGGCGGTACTTTCGATAGCCAATAGGGGTGCCGGAGTACTGTTTTTTCAGGACAGGCCCGGAAAGGATGGACGGATATTCAGGGCGGTGAAGTTCAAGACCATGACTGACAGGCGGGATGCCGACGGCAATCTTCTGCCTGATGCGTTGAGACTGACCAGGACGGGACGGATATTCCGTTCCCTGTCCCTTGACGAGCTGCCTCAGCTTTGGAATGTGCTCAAGGGCGATATGTCGATAGTGGGACCCCGTCCTCTGCTGCCGAAGTATCTGCCTCTGTATTCCCCGGAGCAGGCCCGCAGGCATGAGGTCCGTCCGGGAATCACTGGGTGGGCCCAGGTCAACGGACGTAACGCTATATCGTGGACACGGAAGTTCGAACTGGATGTATGGTATGTGGACCACATGTCCTTTTTATTGGACCTCAGGATACTGCTGATGACTGTGCGCAAGGTGTTTCAGAGGGACGGCATAACTTATGGCGGTGAGGCCACGACACATCCTTTTAACGGATATAATTGACAGACAACTGAAAACAGATTATGGAGAGACGGATATATCTTTGCCTGGCTCATATGAGCGGCAATGAACAGAAATACATACAGGAGGCTTTCGACACCAACTGGGTAGTGCCTCTCGGGCCCAATGTGGATGCATTCGAGCGTGCCCTTGAGGATTATGTAGGCTGCGGAGAGCACCGGATAGCGGCACTGTCTTCCGGTACGGCGGCTATACATCTCGGTCTTGTGATGCTTGGAGTGAAGCCTGGAGACGAGGTTGTCTGCCAGAGTTTCACATTCTGCGCTTCGGCCAATCCTGTGAGATATCTCGGAGGAGTACCGGTTTTCGTGGATTCGGAGCCGGGCTCGTGGAACATGGATCCTGATTTGCTGGAGAAGGCTGTCAGAGAGCGGATCGCCCGTACGGGAAAGGTGCCTAAAGCCATTGTACCTGTCTCTCTTTACGGTATGCCTTATCAGGCCGACCGGATAATGGAGGTGGCCTCGCGTTACGGGATACCCGTATTGGAGGATGCCGCCGAGGGACTCGGTTCCAAGTTCGGAGGACGGTCGCTCGGAACTTTCGGCAGTTACGGAGTGCTGTCATTCAACGGCAACAAGATGATAACCACCTCTGGCGGCGGTGCCTTGATCTGTCCGGATGCCGAGTGCCGGTCGCGTGTGCTTTTCTATGCGACCCAGGCCCGCGAGTCATGTACTTATTACCAGCATGAGAGCCTTGGTTTCAATTACCGTATGTCCAATATCTGCGCAGGCATAGGACGGGGCCAGATGACTGTCCTGGACGCGCATATCGAGCATCACCGCAGGCTGTACAGGCTTTACCGCGAACTGTTTGAGCATGTGCCCGGTATCGAGCTGCACGGCAATCCGTCTGAGGAGCATGACAGTAATTTCTGGCTCAATACCGTCACTGTGGATCCGTCCTTGAATGTGACAGGCCAGGAGAGAGCATACAGCAATGCGCCGGTTAGGACCGGCTGTGAGCCCAATGCCAATGTCGAAGCTCTCCGTATGGGACTTGATGCTGCCGGGGTGGAGAGCCGGCCTCTGTGGAAGCCGATGCATCTGCAACCGTTGTATGACGGTTGCGAAGCCTATGTCAACGGAGTGAGCGAAAGTCTTTTCAGGACAGGCCTGTGTCTGCCTTCCGGTCCGTGCGTGTCAGAGGAGGATGTGCGCTATATCGTATCGGTTATCCGCTCACTCATTAAGTAAAGTCACAGAGCGATGGCGGACAATTATCTGGAAAAGAGATATGACGAATATCAGGCCCGTAGGGAAGCGGAGCGGAAAGCCCGTAACCGTGCCTGGAAGAAGCGCCTTGACGCCTATCGCCGTCAGCTTGCCGGACAGACCGGGTCTGTGTCCGGCTCAGCTCCGTCTTCCGCGTCCACGACTGCGGATGCAGAACAGTAGTGCGAAAAAAAAGGCCGTACCGATGACTCAGTACAGCCTTTTCAACACTAATCTATTGAAACCTTACTATTTTACCTCCTCGTAGTCCACATCCTTGACGGTATCGTCTCCGGAATTGTCGGAACTGCTGCTGCCGGTGGAACTGTTGCCTGTCTGGCTGCCTGTTCCGGCGGAAGGACCTGCCTGAGCGGCGCGGGCCATATCCTCGGAGGCGGCGTGCCATGCGTTGTTCAGAGCCTCGGTAGCTCGGTCGATGTCAGCGATGTTCTGCGACTTGTGGGCCTCCTTGAGCTGACCGAGAGCGTTCTCGATGGCACCCTTCTTGTCAGCGGGGATCTTGTCACCGTACTCCTTGAGGTTCTTCTCGCTCTGGAAGATAAGGGCATCCGCACCGTTGATCTTGTCGATCTTCTCGCGCTCGGCCTTGTCTGCGGCCTCGTTGGCCTTGGCCTCGTCACGCATCCTCTTGATCTCGTCATCGCTCAGTCCTGAAGAGGCCTCGATACGGATCTTCTGCTCCTTGCCGGTAGCCTTGTCCTTTGCGGACACATTCAGGATACCGTTGGCATCGATATCGAAGGTAACCTCGATCTGAGGGATACCGCGGGGTGCGGGGGTAATGCCGTCGAGGTGGAAGCGGCCGATGGTCTTGTTGTCACGGGCCATGGAACGCTCGCCCTGGAGCACGTGAATCTCCACTGAAGGCTGGTTGTCCGATGCGGTGGAGAATACCTCCGACTTACGGGTAGGTATGGTGGTGTTGGCCTCGATCAGCTTGGTCATCACACCGCCGAGGGTTTCGATACCCAGGGACAGAGGAGTCACATCCGGCAGGAGGACATCCTTCACGTCACCGGCGAGGACACCGCCCTGGATGGCAGCACCGACGGCCACTACCTCATCGGGGTTACACCCTTGTTGGGAGCCTTTCCGAAGAACTTCTCGACAATCTGCTGGATGGCGGGGATACGGGTCGAACCGCCGACGAGCAGAACCTCGTCTATATCGGACACCTTCAGACCGGCATCGGCGACTGCCTTGCGGCAAGGCTCGATAGTCCTCTGGATCAGGTCATCGCAAAGCTGCTCGAACTTGGCGCGGGTAAGAGTCCTTACCAGGTGTTTGGGCACACCGTCCACAGGCATGATATAAGGCAGGTTGATCTCCGTGGAGGTCTGGCTGGAAAGCTCGATCTTGGCTTTCTCGGCTGCCTCTTTCAGTCTCTGCAGGGCCATGGGGTCTTTCCTCAAGTCCACGCCGGGATTGTCGTTCATGAACTCCGTGGCCATCCAGTCTATGATCCTGTGGTCAAAGTCATCACCGCCGAGGTGGGTATCACCGTTGGTGGACTTAACCTCGAAGACACCGTCTCCGAGCTCAAGGATAGATATATCAAATGTACCGCCGCCAAGGTCGTATACGGCCACCTTCATATCGTTCTTCTTCTTGTCCATACCGTAGGCCAGTGCGGCTGCGGTAGGCTCGTTGATGATACGCTTTACCTTCAGGCCCGCAATCTCACCGGCCTCCTTGGTGGCCTGTCTCTGAGAGTCGCTGAAGTAAGCGGGCACCGTGATGACTGCCTCGGTCACTTCCTGTCCGAGATAGTCCTCGGCAGTCTTCTTCATCTTCTGAAGAATCATCGCCGATATCTCCTGGGGAGAATAGAGACGGCCGTCGATATCGACACGTGCAGTGCCATTGTCGCCGCGCACTACCTTATAAGGCACGCGGGATATCTCGTTCTGAACC
>DXAT01000029.1 GCA_019116965.1 Candidatus Coprenecus pullistercoris | reverse complement strand
GACGGTATCGCCAACGGTCTCGGCTACGGTATGATACTCGTCGTGCTGGCCTTCTTCCGCGAGCTGCTCGGCTCCGGCTGTCTCTTCGGACATCAGATCATCCCTGACAGCTGGTACGCAGCCGGATACATGAACAACGGCCTGATCATCATGCCTCCCATGGCACTGATTCTCGTCGGCCTGTTCATCTGGATACAGAGAAGCTACCAGAAAGAACTCATTGAAGAAAAATAATAACGACACACCGCTATGGAATATTTAAATCTATTCGTCAAGTCGATTTTCATCGACAACATGGTTTTCGCATACTTCTTGGGGATGTGTTCGTTCCTGGCTGTATCGAAGAACGTAAAGACAGCCTTCGGTCTGGGTATCGCCGTAATCTTCGTGATTCTCGTGACCCTGCCTATCAACTACCTCCTCAATAAGTTCTTCCTTACCCCCGGAGCCATGGACTGGATCAGCCCGGCATTCGCCAATCTGGACCTGAGCTTCCTGAGTTTCATCATCTTCATAGCCGTTATCGCGGCGGTGACCCAGCTCGTAGAGATGGTCGTGGAGAAATTCTCTCCCTCGCTCTACTCCTCGCTCGGTATCTTCCTGCCCCTTATCGCCGTGAACTGCGCCGTGATGGGAGCATCGCTCTTCATGCAGGAGAGGGATTTCGCCAATCTCGGCTACGCCACGGTATACGCCCTCGGCTCCGGCATAGGCTGGTTCATGGCCATCGTGACCATCGCAGCCATCCGCGAGAAACTCGCCTATTCCAATGTGCCCAAGCCTCTCAAGGGTCTCGGTATTTCATTCATCATCACCGGTCTCATGGGCCTGGCATTCATGAGCTTCATGGGTATTCAATTATAGGAGGACACGACTATGTCATTGACAACAATACTTATACTTTCGATCGTCACATTCCTCATAGTGACACTCATCCTGGTCGCCCTTCTGCTGGTGGCCAAGGCCAAGCTGACCCCTCAGGGCAATGTCAAGATTGACATCAACAACGGGGAAAGAGTCCTCGATGTCAATCCCGGCTCGTCCCTGCTGGCAACCCTCTCCAACGAAAAGATTTTCCTGCCCTCTGCCTGCGGTGGCGGCGGAAGCTGCGGCATGTGCAAATGCCAGGTGCTCTCCGGCGGCGGCAGCATCCTGCCCACCGAGGTGGGATTCTTCACCCGCAAGCAGCAGCAGAACAACTGGAGGCTCGGATGTCAGGTAAAGGTGCGCGAGGACCTCAAGATCCTCGTCCCCCAGAGCATCCTCGGCATCAAGAAACTCGAGTGCGAGGTGGTAAGCAACAAGAATGTGGCCACATTCATCAAGGAATTCGTAGTGAAGCTCCCCGCAGGCGAGCACCTCAACTTCCGCTCCGGCGGCTACATCCAGATCGATATCCCCAAATACGACATCGACTACAAGGATATGGACATCGAGGAGCCTTACAGGGCAGACTGGGAGAAGATGGGAGTGTTCAACCTGCACGCCCACAACTCCGAGCCTACCTTCAAGGCCTACTCCATGGCCAACCACCCTGCCGAAGGCGACATCATCATGCTCAACGTCCGCATCGCCACCCCTCCTTTCGACAAGGCCAAGGGCGGCTTCATGAACGTGCCTCCCGGAATCAGCTCGTCCTACATCTTCTCCCGCAAGCCGGGTGACAAGGTGATCATCTCGGGCCCTTACGGAGAGTTCTTCATCCCGGACAACGCTCCTGCCGACCAGGAGTTCATCTTTATCGGCGGCGGTGCCGGTATGGCTCCCATGAGAAGCCACATCATGCACCTGTTCAAGACCGAGAAGACAGCCCGCAAGGTCAATTTCTTCTACGGTGCCCGCAGCCTGAAGGAGGCATTCTACCTCGAGGACTTCCACGAGATCGAGCGCGAGTTCCCCAACTTCAAGTTCCATCTGGCCCTCGACCGTCAGGATCCCGAGGCCGATGCAGCCGGAGTGGCATACAAAGTCGGATTCGTGCACAACGTCCTCTACGAGACCTACCTCAAGAACCACGAGGCTCCCGAGGACTGCCTCTACCTGATGTGCGGACCTCCGATGATGACCCAGTCCGTCCTCAAGATGCTGGACAGCCTCGGAGTACCTCCCGAGAACATCCTCTTCGACAACTTCGGCTCATAGTCCCGCTACGGACTCTAAAGCCGACAGTATACACACGAAACCCCGGACAGGGACATTCCCGCCCGGGGTTTTCATTAAGAATCATTTCTAATAGAAGAAGAGATCGCCTTCGATGCGGTACCACCTGCGGGCCTTGAGGTCGCCAGGTTTTACGAGAAAATAGTCTATCGGAGCGAAGAAATAAAGCAATCCCCGGTGAGGCAGCAAGCCCTTCGGATCCAGCTTCGCAATATCCGAGCACCGTATCTGACACACGAACGTCAGAGGCTCGAAATAAGTGCCACCGTCCTTATCCTCCACCTCGATGCAGGGATACGCCATCCCCTCCGGCAAGTCCGGCGCACCCCACCAGTGACTCCGTTCCATAAGGTTCCTGTCCGTAACCCTAGTATTAACCTGTATCGCCATAACTCTACTACTTCACTAATTTCCACAAAACTAAACATTTTATCATAAATTTTCCAGCACCCTCGAATTAATGTGCCTCTTTAGTTCATAAATTCATATTAAAATGGAACTGCAGAAGGGGAACACGAGTGAAGATATTAAGAAACTGTTTAAGTTATTTATAATTAGCAGAGCTACCGGTTATGGTTTCGTACAGCTGAAGTAATCAGTTCAGCCCGGACAAGTCTATCTTGTAAAAGTCCGGGGCCATGTCTTTCTTCTGCACAAACATAATCATATATACGGGAGCATAGAGGATTTTTCCGTCAACTTTCAGGTTATCATAGTTGAACACGACTGCGTCTGTAAGGTGATATGCCCCGCACTCCATTATGTTCGCAAGAGCACGATGCGCTTCGTAATACTTTCCTGACTTCACTTCTATCGGAAGGACCCGGCCGTCAAGTTCTATGACAAAATCCAACTCCCCTCGCTTTTTATTATTGTAATAGTACGGGATGAGGCCATGCGCCACAAGTTCTTGAGCCACAGCATTCTCATAAACGGACCCGAAGTTAATGTTCCTGTCTCCCGTGATAATGCGCAACTGAATACCATCCGCATACTGCGCTGCCAGAAGACCGACATCACTTTGGAAAAGTTTGAAAAGATTACGTGAACGGGAAAGGCGCAACGGTACTTTAGGCTCTTCCGCATTATATACAGGCAATGCAACACCGGCATTTTTGAGCCAAATGAAACTGTTTTCATACCGCTCATATTTGGCATTTGCGTTCAGACTCTTCAGTATAAAACGTTTGTTCTTAGCATTAAGCTCGGACGGGACAAGGTCAAAGATTTCCTCTATATAAAGTTTATTATCAGGATCGTACCTCGCAATATCCCTTTTGTACAGACGGATGATATCCTGCTGTTCAGCCAGAACTGCCTGCAGATTATTGGTGTCAATATATTTCTGCACAGCTGCCGGCATGCCGCCGACTACAAGATATAAGCGGAACAGCTCCATTATCTTTGTATGCACGAAATCATCCACAGGAAGCCTTTCGTCCCATGAACGGCGCAATGATGCGATAACTTCATCATTAACGCCTACCGCTGATATAAATTCCTCAAAATCGAGAGGATACATATCCTTCACTCCCATATACCCTACAGGTTCAGAACGCAAATCCTTAAGTTCCACTCCCAACATAGAGCCACTGAGTATATAACGGTACGAGCCTTCTTCCACCAAGAATTTAACGGCAGTGACAATCTCAGGACACTCCTGCACCTCATCGAAAAACACGAGCGTATCACCTTTGAACAAAGGTTCAGTAGTCATCGCGGACAGACGCAACAACAGATCAGAGGTACCTACAGCACCTTTAAACGCTTCGACTGCCTTCAGGTTTTCAATAAAATTGATTTCTATAAAGCTCTTAAATGTCTTTCCGAACTCACGTATCGAGAAGGTTTTGCCTGTCTGTCTGGCTCCGGTCAACAGAAGCGCTTTATTTGTATCTGCATAAAAATGCTTTATATAACTGTCAATCTTTCGTTTAAGCATATCACCTCCGTTTTTCCAAGATAAAAAGCATAGTTTTTCGCCGTTTTTCCAAGACAAAAATAGGCTATTTTGTCCGTTTTTCCAAGAATTAGGATAAAGGC
>DXAT01000028.1 GCA_019116965.1 Candidatus Coprenecus pullistercoris | reverse complement strand
GGCCCGCAATTATGTTTACGAAGCCCTGAAGGACGACATAGACGACAGCATCAAGAGCGGACGCGAGATGCTGGAGAAGGAACTTGCCGGCTACGGAGTCAAGCTCCAGGGAAATGTACTCAAGAAGCTGCTCCGCGAATACGGGCTCAATACCAAGGAAGAGCTCTACAACAAGATATCCACCGGCATCATTTCCCTCAAGGACCTGGAGAAGATCCTGCGCAAGAATACAGAGAACAAGAATGTGATTTACTGGACGCTGAAACTCTTCGGCAGCAACAAGAAGAACAGCAGCCAGGAGGAAAGCGATACGGATACCGGTGCTGACGAGATGACAAATGCCGAGATAAGGGACCGGATCATCAGGAATCAGCTGGACAAAAACCGGGACCTCATACTCGCCGGCAAGGGAAAGGCGGAGGGAAAGGATCCGGATTCTCCCATTACATACAGGATTGCCGACTGCTGTTATCCTATTCCCGGAGACACCATCGTAGGCTTTATCAACGACAGCGGGGAGGTCGTAGTGCACAAGAAGACCTGTCCCGAGGCCGTCAACTTGGCTTCCATACACGGTGACAGGATAGTCAATGCCAAATGGAGCAAGAACACAGCCGCGTCATTCCTGGCCCGTATCAAGATTTTCGGTACGGACCGCCTCGGCATACTCAACGAGCTGACGAAAGTGACGACCCTTGTGCTCAACATCAATATCCGCAAGGTGTATATAGCTACCCATGACAGCATATTCGAAGGATATATTGACTGCTATGTGCGCAGTACGGAGGACCTTGACAATCTCATGGGGCATGTGCGCAAGATTAAGGGTGTGGAAAATGTGACCAGAACCGACATCAAAGAAGACAAGTGATGAAAAAGAGATATCTGCTAAACTCTGTTCTTGTCCTCGGTATATTCACGCTGCTGACATTCCCCAAGTCGTGCGCCAATACCTCCACGCCGCCTCAGGGAGGTCCTAAGGACTCCATTCCGCCGGTACTTGTGGAAGTGCTTCCCATCTACAACTCGACCATGCATCCTATGGATGTCAAGCATAGTTCCGTGTCATTTGAGTTTGACGAGTATGTAGTGCTTAACAGTCCAAATACCAACATCTTCCTCTCCCCTCCTCAGTCCAAGCCTCCTACAGCAAAGATCAAGGGCAAGCGCGTGGTGGTCTCCTTTCAGGAACCGCTGGACTCAAGCCAGAGTTATTCGCTGTCATTGGGAGAGGCGATAAAAGACAACAACGAGGGCAATCCGTTTCCTCCTTACACGCACAGTTTTTCCACCGGAGCCTATGTGGATTCCCTGTTCGTGTCAGGCAATATAGTCGAGGCATCCACGATGCTGCCGATGCCCAACATGACGGTACTGTTCCATACCGACCAGAGTGACTCCGCCATATTCAAGGTATTGCCTCGGGCTGCCGCGAAGAGTGATTTATGGGGATATTTTACCGTAAGGAACCTGCCGGCCGACACTGTTTACAGAGTATATGCAATAGAGGATCTGAACAATAACAATCTCTATGATCCGGACCAGGAGCGGGTAGCGTTTCTTGATACTCTGATCATACCTACCGCGGTTATGCGTGACAGTCTTCCCGAGCTTGCCGTACTGGCCATGACCGATACCATCGGCTGTCTGGCCAGGCCGGCCCAGCTTTCCCTTTCTATGTTCAAGGAAGTCTCCCAGAGACAGATTCTGAGGGCTAAGGAAAGAGTTTCCAGAAGACAGATGTACCTGAAGTTCGCGGCGCCCTACCCTCAGATAGACTCGATGATTATAGACGGAATTCCGGATGACAAGCTCATAAAGGAATACAACTATTATCGGGACAGCATCACCATCTGGATAAACGATCAGGGAGGAGTGCCCGATACTCTGCAGATGAGACTTTCGTATATGAAGACAGACGATTCGCTGAACATACTTGTGCCCGTAACCGATACTATCAGGATGGTGCGTCCCAAAGGCAAGATGGTTGAGAACCGCTGGGGAGAGATGGTGGAGGAGGCCGATACGCTCGCAGCCTATAAAGTCGACGCTACGGCCGAGAACATAGACCAGAACGGTATTGTCATCACATTCGAGTCGCCTATGGTCACCACGCCGTTCGATTCAGTCACGATCGTGGCCAAGAACACGAGGGAGCAGATATCCGATGCTCCTTTTACAGTGGAAAAAGACACGGCCGATATCAAGAAGTTCATTCTTCGGCTCAAGGACAAGCTTGTTCCCGGATATGAGTACACTCTCAGGGTACCGGACAGTCTTTTCATGGACATTGACGGTATTTACTGCGACAGTCTTGTGCAGAAGTTCAGTCTTCCTCAGGACGAGAAGCTCAGCTCGCTCACCGTTGACGCTCGTAATGTGCATGAAAAATACCTTGTGGAACTCGTGGACGAGAACAGGACCAAAATCTACAGAAGCTATTCGATAGACAGCGCGGCGGTACTGGAGTTCCCTTATCTAAAGGCTGCCAAATACTCCATACGCATCACTGAGGACAAGAACGGAAACGGACAGGTGGATACAGGAGATCTGCTGGAGCGTAAGCAACCGGAGAAGGTGCGTATGTACAAGGCCAATGACTCCATGGGCAACAATGCATATATAATGGATATTCCGGAACGTACGGAGCTCGTGCAGACCATAGATATCGGGGAGATGTTCAAATGATGAGATTGGTATATACGATATCGGCGGCGCTCATACTGCTGCTGTTGCCTCTTACGGTCCATGGACAGAACAGGAAGGACAGGAACAAGGACCTGGAGGAAGAATACAAAATAGAACCCGGCATACAGTGGGATACTACTGTCAAGGTGCTCGAGTACAAGGATCCGGAGCATCTGTTGGGCGTCAGATATGATTTTGCATTTACGGGAGTGTCGATGACACCGGACATGGGCATAAAGTCTGTCAACTCCCCCTTCAATATAGCCCTGCTTTATACATTTTATCATCCGCTGTGGGGTGCATACGACTTTTTCGGACTTCAGACAGGACTGCGGTACAGCCGTTATGGCTTTGTCAACGGAGAGTATGCTTTCGAGCATTTTGAACAGACTGTCTCATTTGTCGAGTTGCCTTTTCTCTCGGCCTTTCATGTAGATCTCGGCGAGCATTTCAGGATATTGATAAGCCTCGGACCCTTTGTCGGATACCGCTTCGCCACGACCAAGGACAACGGATTCGACTGTTTCGACAACAGATTCGATTACGGTATTGTGGGAGGAGCCGGTCTCGCATATATTCTCGGCAAAAGGATAGAGTTCCATCTGGAAGGCTCTTATCACTATTCCCTTGCCATGCTGTATCATCCTGAGAAAATAACCAGTGCATCGTGGATATACAGCTATCCATGGCAGGCCAGTATAAGTCTTGGAGTTCATGTAAAGATTAAATAATATGCGGTATATTGCTGTAAAAGTGGGCGATGTGCTTATAGGTCATGGCTGCCCCACTGTCGTTCAAAGCATGTGCAACTGTGACACCGACGATATAGATGCGGCAGTATCTCAGTGCAGGGAACTCTACAAGGCTGGCGCCCGTCTGGTCAGATTGACGACTCAGGGACTGCGGGAAGTGGAATCGCTCTCCAGAATAAAACGCAGACTGTCGGACGAGGGTGTCGATGTGCCGTTGGTGGCGGATGTGCACTTCTCATCGGAAGTTGCGATAGCCGCGGCATCAGTAGCTGACAAGGTACGCATAAATCCAGGAAACTTCGCAAAGGACCACGACACTGCCAAAGCGCAGTTCAGGCGTTTTCTCGATGAATGCCGCAAATATGGCACAGCAGTACGCATAGGTATCAATCATGGATCATTAGGACAAAGAATAACAGAACTTTATGGTAATACTCCTAAAGGAATGCAGGAGGCGATGTCCGAGTGGGTGCAGATGTGTATCGACGAGGATTTCTACAATGTGGTGCTTTCCCTAAAGGCCAGCAATGTCCCGGTCATGACCCAGGCCTATATTCTCCTTCAGCAGTGGATGGAGGAGCGCGGAACTATATTTCCCCTGCATCTCGGAGTGACTGAAGCCGGCAACGGGGATATGGGCCGCATCAAGTCGGCGGCCGGCCTGGCCACCCTGCTCTCGCGGGGCATCGGGGACACTGTCAGGGTATCCCTCACCGAGCCTCCCGTCAACGAGATTCTGCCGGCAAGGCTCATAGCAGAGTTCTTCGATACGGCTCAGAAGCCCTCGGATTATCAGACCGGCGTCAGGGACGGAGTTCCCTCTTTCGAGCTTCGGTGCAGTACCCACGAGGAGTTCATCGTCAAGGCCTCGTGCATACTCGGGCCGATGTTGGTGAATAAGGAGATTGATGATTTCGACATCCGCTGCATCTATGGAGATAAAGTGGCGGATAAGTCAGAGATAGAACAGTTTAAGTCCGATATAATGCAGGCTACGCGCCGCCGCATCAGCCAGTGCGAATACATCGCCTGCCCCAGTTGCGGCCGGACCCTCTACGACATCGAGTCCACTT
The DNA here is from genome assembly GCA_019116965.1 of Candidatus Coprenecus pullistercoris. Lineage (GTDB taxonomy): Bacteria > Bacteroidota > Bacteroidia > Bacteroidales > UBA932 > Coprenecus > Coprenecus pullistercoris. The sequence continues at coordinate 3,286 of DXAT01000028.1, read as the reverse complement.
TCAACGAGGTTAAGCGCCGGACATCGCATCTTCGCGGTCTGACCATTGCGGTGATGGGATGTATCGTCAATGGCCCGGGTGAGATGGCCGACGCGGATTACGGCTACATCGGCGAGGGTCGCGGAAAAGTGTCCATATACCGCGGCAGGGAAGCAGTGATGCGGTCCGTGCCCCAGCATGAAGCGATAGACATACTGCTTCGTATCATTGAAGAGGACAGCAATAAAGGCGTCCTCCCTCGGCACGCATAACTCTCAGTCGGTCACCGGAGTTGGCAGAGCCATATTCCATTACTGCCTCAAATAGCCGGCCCTCGGCTTCGACCTTGCCTGAAGGGCACATTGCAGTAGCGGCTGTGACTTCTTTCCCGACGAGACCCGAGGTTCTCCTGGCATCCACGCCTACCCATCCCTCATCCCCTTTCAGTTCCGTCTTCTGTGCTATATAGGAAAATGATTTCTTAGGATACAGCCTTGAGGCTCCCCAGATGGACAATATCAGTCCGGCAACCGCTGATATGAGGACTATGGCGCATGGCTTGAGCACTGCGTTGAGATTGAGGTGTCCTTCGAAATACAGAACATCGTTGTCCACCATGGCGAATACGAGTGCGGAAAATGCCAGAATCGCTCCTAATATGCCTGCGACACCGAATCCTGGCGTCACGAATATCTCCACGGCTATCAGAATGAGTCCGATGACGAACAGTGCGATTTCCCAATTCATGGCCAGGCCGTGGATGTACAGGGGCGAGAAATAGAGCACTGCCCCGAGAATTGCTATGATGGACGGCAGCCCTAGTCCGGGGGACTGCACCTCGAAGTAGATGCCTCCGATGATCATCATCAGGAAAATTCCCTGCAGGACCGGGGACATCATGAAGAGGATGAACCTCTCGAGAGGAGACAGCTCCTGATGGATTATCTCACATTCTTCCAGCCCTATATGCTCCACTACCTCATCTATTGATTCGGCCTTGCCCTCGCAGTAGCGGGCCTTTATCGCCTCGTCCGGAGTGAAGCTGAGGACCCCAGCCGTATCCACCATTTTCTCCGCTATGGCAGGGTCCCTGAACCAGGTGCCGTCTGCCCTCCTCCCGTGGGCCTCGGCGGTGGAGCGCATCATCCCGCGCATGAAGGACTGGTATTTGTCCGGCATTACTTCCCCGTTCTGATTTACTACAGTTGCGGCGCCTATCGATGCGCCGGGGCGCATGTAGATGGAGTCGCAGGCTATGGATATCAGGGCTCCTGCAGAGGCGGCCTGCATGTCTACGAATGCGATGACAGGAACCGGGGAATTAAGTATGGCCTGACGCATGCTGTCAGCCGCGTCCACCGCACCGCCGTAAGTGTCAAGTGCAGTATGATATAATCCGCGCCCATTCTTTCCGCTTCTTTGAGACCGAGGGAGAGCTTGCGGGTGGAGGACCGGTCAATGTCCTGTCTTATCTCTATCAAGTAGGCAGTGTCCCTGTCTTGTCCTGCCGAAGATGTTGAACAATAACAGATAAGTGCTGTTATTGCGGTTATGGCCGCGAGTAATTTTCTCATTTGCGTCTTTATTTATACTACAAAGATAAGGTACAAATCGCAATTTTTTCTAATTTTGCATTCTTAGATATGAAAGAAGCAGTTTTACATCTCGGAAAAGACTTTGCGGTCAAAGGATTTTCCTTCGGGTATGACGGCAGGGCCGACGGTGAGGTAGTGTTCAACACAGCCATGGTTGGTTATCCTGAGTCTCTCACAGACCCGTCCTATTCAGGTCAGATACTATGTGTAACCTATCCTCTTGTGGGCAATTACGGAGTCCCGGCTGAGAAAGTGACAGACGGGATATCGGCCAATTTCGAATCTGACCGCATCTGGGTCAGGGGCCTGATCATCTCGGATTATTCCTTTAAATACAGCCATTGGAGTGCTGTCAAGAGCCTTGATGAATGGTTGAAGGAACACCGTATTCCCGGTATCTTCGGAGTGGACACCCGTGAGATTACCAAGATTCTGCGTGAGCACGGCTCCATGCCGGGATGCATCGTGCCCGAGGGCTTCGAGGTTCCTGACAATCTCTATGATCCGGGCTCCGAGAATCAGGTTGCCATCGTCAGCTGCAAGGAGGTAATCCGCTACGGCAATCCCTCCGGCAAGAAAGTAGTGCTGCTCGACTGCGGAGTCAAGAACAACATCCTCCGCTGCCTGCTGCGTTCCGGCGACATAGAGGTTATCCGTGTCCCCTGGAATTATGATTTCAACACCATGGAGTACGACGGCCTGTTCATCTCCAACGGCCCCGGCAACCCGGAGTACTGTGATGAGGCCGTACACCATATTCAAGCCGCTATGGCTGCTGAAAAGCCCATATTCGGAATCTGCATGGGTAACCAGCTGCTGGCCAAGGCCGGAGGAGCGTCTACCTTCAAGCTCAAGTACGGACACCGCAGTCACAATCAGCCTGTCCGTCTGGTGGGAACGGACAATTGTTATATCACTTCCCAGAATCACGGTTACGCCGTGGACGGAAGTACCCTCGGCGCTGACTGGGAGCCGTTGTTCGTCAACATGAACGATGGCACAAACGAGGGGTTGCGGCACAAGAGCGGCCGCTTCTTCTCCGTGCAGTTCCATCCCGAGGCATCCAGCGGTCCTACCGACACCGAATTCCTCTTTGACAAATTCATTAAAATGCTGTAGAACATGATCGACACTACTATAAAGAAAGTCCTGCTCTTAGGTTCAGGAGCTCTCAAGATAGGCGAGGCAGGCGAGTTCGACTACTCAGGTTCCCAGGCTCTCAAGGCCATGCGTGAGGAAGGAATAGAGACAGTCCTGATCAATCCCAACATCGCAACAGTACAGACATCGGAAGGTATTGCCGACAAGATATATTTCCTGCCCGTGACTCCTTTCTTCGTAGAGGCGGTTATCAAGAAGGAGCAGCCTCAGGGCATTCTCCTCGCATTCGGAGGTCAGACCGCGCTGAACTGCGGAGTGGCTCTGTACCGGGAAGGAATCTTAGAAAAATACAATCTGAAAGTGCTCGGTACCCCCGTACAGGCAATCATGGACACAGAGGACCGCGAGCTTTTCGTCAAGAAGCTCGATGAGATCAATGTCAAGTCCATAAAGAGCCATGCGGTCAGCAATATCGAGGATGCCCTCGCCGCAGCCTCCGAGCTCGGCTATCCGGTAATTCTCCGCGCGGCCTACGCCCTCGGCGGTCTCGGCAGCGGATTCTGCGATAATCCGGACGAGCTTATCAAGTTAGGAGAGAAAGCTTTCTCATA
>DXAT01000027.1 GCA_019116965.1 Candidatus Coprenecus pullistercoris | reverse complement strand
GCCGAAAAAGAAATCCGGATGGCTGTATGCCGGAATATCAGTCGCCGTGGTGTGCGTGGCCGCACTTGTGGCTTTGGGCCTGTACTTCATGAAGCGTCCTATGTCTGATTCGGAGATTATCTCAAAATACGAGAAATCCGTGGGACTGCTAGCAGTTGAATATCATTTTGAAGTGAACTGCGGCCATCTTCTGTTTGACAAATTCGTATTGGGGGAAGATGGTATTGTTGAGTATGACGGAGAGAACAGTATGAAAAGTCAAGGTACCGGATTCTTTGTTGGCAATTCAGGTGCGATTGTCACAAACAGGCATATGGCCAGGCCGTGGGAGGCGATGGACCTCGATTTTGGAACGGCTGTGCTGCCAATTGAGGAAATGGCCGAGATTTGTTTCCGGGAAGCACTGACAGAGCTATACGAGGACGGATGTACGGAGGCTTTGCCTTATATCTCACAGGTGGATGTGCACGGAGTCGTTGATAATATTGTAGTAATACCTAACGGCAAGTATGTCTATAATGTGATAAACTGTGCGGAGGTAGCATGCAGTCCGAAGGATGAGGATCTGGCCGTTCTCAAGATACTGACCGACCAACTTCCGGTTAATGTTACCCCTGTGCCGCTGGATAAGATAGTCTACGTGGAACCTGAGAAAGGAGCCCATGTATTGACAATAGGTTTTCCCAAAGGACTGGATTTACAGACCGATATTGAGAAGAAAGAGATACAGGCTCATACAACCTCCGGTTCGATTACCCGCAATGATAATAAATACCTCTTTGGTCTGGATGCGGTTTCAAGTGCGGGAGCCAGCGGTTCCCCTGTATTTGACGAGTATGGCAATCTGATGGGTGTCCTTAATTCCGGATATGATACGCAGGGCTTCAATTTTGGTGTCCGTTCTGAATATGTCGTAGCTCTGCTCAAGGCGACAGGAATTCTGGAATAAATCAGAAACACGATGAGAGCGTTTCTTATCCTGATATCGGGTGTCTTCCTGGCGGTGTTCTCCGTCTCCGCACAGGAGGTCGAGAGGGTGTACCTTAAGGACTCCACGAGTATTGACGGATATATCTCGAAGCAGATTCCAGGGGAGACTGTGTACATGACGACCCGTTACGGAATCGCAGTATTTCCGTGGGATTCGGTATACTGTACGGAAAAACTGCTGCAGGGGGATTCGTGCTGCGGTATCTGCGAGATTCTTGTTCTTACTTACGGAGATACTCTGAAAGGCAGGATCGTGGAACAAAGGATAGGGCAGAGCGTCCTGTTTAAGCAGGATGGAGGAGTGTATATGGAGATAAATGCTCCTGATATAATATCCATTCAGTCCAGACCCATTGCTGACACACTCTCTGTATGGGACCAGATCCGGTTTTTGGACAGGCTTGTTCTGAGAGACGGTACGACTGCGGACGGATTTATTTCATCCCGGGTGATGGGTGAGTCAGTGACCATACTCTTGCGGGACAGTTCCGTTTCAAGAACTTACAGTCTGCCGGAGATCAAGTCCTATCAGAAGGTCGTGAAAGATGAGAGCGTGGCAGCACTGTCCTTCGTGCAAGATGCTGAGGTATACAGGGATACATCCGGTACTGCATGTCTGATACTGAAAATTGATAATCCGTCAGACGATGTGATATTTATCAGCGAGGAGAACTCAGGTGTTGTCGTACAATTATAAGAAGCAACAAGATGATAGTTAAAATCCAAGGAGTATCTGAACTTCAGAATCAGATTTATTATGATTATGATACGGATTCCGTTCCCCTCGGTCAGGGGGGAATGGGAATCGTGTATCCCGGGAGATGTTTTAAACAGGATAACCCCAATGAGTATATTCCGGTTGCCGTCAAATTGATAACCAATACCAACCGTGAGATGATAGAGAGGGCTATGCGGGAGTCATCCATTCAGATAGATCATCCCAATCTTCTCCGTATGTATGGATTCATACCCAATATGGAGATGGACCCATTTTCTCATGAGATGAAGCCCAGATACTATATCGTGATGGAGCTTCTTGACGGGGTGAGCCTGGAAAGTCTGCTGGAAGGGGTGTTCTGTGCTAGGAACGGATCCGACATCAGTTATGCGAGAGAGTTGTATGACCTCAGTATGCGGAATCGTAAAGAATTTACTCTTAAGATGATGCGTCCTATACTGAGCGGTGTCAGCCGTCTTCACGAGGCGGGATACATTCATAGGGATATTGATCCGAGTAATGTGATGATTACTCAGGACGGCGGTGTCAAGATTATCGATTACGGAGTGTGCAAGCCTGTCTCATCTGCAGCCGGGACAGTAAAGTTGACTATGACAGGGTCAATAATAGGTAAGGTTGACTATGCCGCACCTGAATTGCTCAGTGGTGATGTCCAGCATCATAATTTTACGACAGATGTATATGCGCTAGGTATATTGGCGTATCAGTTGTATACTGGCTCATTGCCCTTTACAGGAGACAATTCTACTGTAATGAAGGCCCATCTGAGTGAGGATGTCCCTGTTGGTAGAATCCAGGATCCGGTAATCAGGCATGTGGTTGAAAAGGCAGTCTCAAAAGCTCAGTCTGACCGTTATCAGACGGTAGAACAGATGTGGCAGGATCTTTATGACGATAATCTGAATGATATTCGGAAGTCAGCTCAGGCAGACGGTCAGGAACAGCATGGGGACTCTTATGAAAATATAGCGGATACTGCATCAGGGTCGCGTAGTGCCGGAAGGCGGGCGAGGAGCCGTGTCGCGCTGTGGATTGTCTCAGCGGTCGTTGGTCTCGGAGCCGGTGTTGTGACCGGTTTCATGATATGATATTATGAGAAAAAAGGTCATTTTAGTGATTTTTACGCTTTTATGCGTTGTATGTCATGCGCAGGATGCTCCTTCTGCCAAGTCTTTAGAGAGGCGGATGAATTCGATGGTGATAGATATGCTCATGAAACTGGAGGAGGCCTCCGATATCTCATCACGCCAGGATGTGCGGGAATTTCTCAAATTGTTCGAGAGTGGAGAGTCACTTGTTGTATGTGACCTGTTTTCGACTGAGGATTTTCTCAGACGGATACCGGTGAGCAGATACGCCGGATATTATGTTAATGAGAATAATAGCCCGAGTTTCAATGCTTTGACTTACGAGTTCCGTAATATCAAAAAGCTCGGCTGGTCATATGAACATGGTTTGTGGACATGCAGGGTCTCGGTTGGGAAAACGCTCAGCTATTTCGACGAAAATATGATTTACTATCCGTTGCTTGAGCAAAACCCTGAAAATGCCGGTTTTGAAATGGAAATAGCGATCGTTTTTGATGAGTCATGCTCAAGTTGCCGCATATCGGAGATATTGTGTACTAATATTTCTGATTTCAACGGATTGGAGGCTATGTATTATATAGTTCAGAAAAATGAGGATTCTGTAGACGCCAAGCGGGATGAGATGATGCTTTTTGCTGAATCGCCATTGGAATACAATGAATTCGGTCAGGCCTATGCTCCGAAAGAAGACTTCTCGTTTTGGGATGACGATGTGTTTGTAACGGCTGTCATGATCGGGAGGACGGATATGTATGAGCATATCCGCTTCAAATATAAACCAAGGCGTTTCAGATTGCGGTTGCGCAATGAATGTGCTCCTGTCTCGGCATTTCATGTGGAGGCCCCGGAAGGAGTGACGGCTTCATCTTTTGCATACAATGCCGGACTGGATATCGGATATGCCATACCGGTCTCATCCTCATTCAGACTGGGCATATACGCAGGACTTGGGATGACATACTCCAGGATGTCAATCGGCCGGTCAGCGATTTTGTACTCTTATGCTCTCTCAAATGATGTCGGGGATTATGTAAGGACTTATTCTATAGACAATGCCTCACAAAGTATGAGTTTCATGGACTTGACCGTTCCGTTCTATCTGTCACCGGAGTTCAGAGTCCATAGGCTGGTGTCTATAACATTGGATCTGGGTGTAAAGGTGCACTTGAATACCAGTGCTGTTTTGTCACCTCTGCATCTGAGTGGCCGTGTCTATGGGGCGTATACCGACGGCATGTCCCTGACGGACGGAGATTATGGTATAGGGGATATCAGTGATGATTATTATGAGTTTGTGTCCATAGACCGCGTCAGAAGGACTCCTGTTGATGTCAGTGTCATGGGAAGTGTAGGCTTGGATATTGCCTTATATGCCAGGATGCTGTATCTTCAAGTAAGAGCCGGATATGAGTATGGAGTGACACAGTCTTATGATTCTGATGGAAGGAAGTTCTCTGATTCTGCCGTGGGCATCTATCCGTTGATATGGTCAGGTACCTATGGTAGAGAGGTTGTATTCAGGCCATTGGTGGATTGTGTCTCATTCTGGAGGCGCTCGCTTTGGTTTTCTTTAGGAATAATGGTTAAAATATAGGAAAATGAAAGTCAAGTCAATTTTAATAGCATTAGGTATTTGTGTACTGATGTTCGGTGTCGGATTCGGTGTGACAACCATAGTGCGAGGCGTTTACGGTAACATCGGCGATTGGGACATTGCAGCGGGAGCAGGGCCGTACGACGGTGGTATAGGAGGTATAAGACTTTCAGAACCATCTGTGTCAGAACCGTTATATCCTGTTTCGGTTGATTCGTCACGGAGAATGCCGGTAGGGTCTTCGAATGCGAATGGACGGGACCGGGACAGCGTGTCTGAGCGGAAGCGTCCGGCTGTGCAGCCTCTGCATCTGGTGATAGAGAAAGTGGACGGACCGCTTTTTATGGTGAGATCGAGAAAGTATTCTGTCACGGTAAAATTGCAGGATCAGGATAAGATAGATGCAGGCAGGGTGGTCTATGAACTGTATGATGACGGGAATAATCTGATCGCATCAGAAAAATCTCCCAGTCTTATTATTCCTCAGAGTCGCTCCGGTGTTTATTCTGTGATAGTGAAGGATACGGAGACTGGATATAGAAGCGGACCGTATAAGATTACCGGTTGCAGGATCCAGAGAGTGGAGAAAGGCAGGCTTGAGCATATATGCAACAGCGGTGATTACAATATCATGGGGAAGACCGAGGCATATGCGTTCTCTCCGTCCTTGACGCTGGAGTTTTCAGGAATCTCCGGGGAAGAGGACAAGGCCGCCAGCATCGATGATATATGTACCAGGATATCGTTAGGCATCTGGTCTTCTGTGTCTGTTATGGATATCAGGTATGATGACCTGAACCGTGTGGAGTATGTGAAATTTAAAGTTGAGGAATGATGATGGGAAGGTATTGCTGTATTATGATATTGACTATGCTTCTGACAGTTGCCGCTGCAGCTCAGGAGCAGGTGCTGTCCATATATTATATTTCTCATTCGTCAGCCACCAATGAGAGGGCTTTGCTTAGCTCTCTTGAGTTGGCCAGGCCCCTTGACGGTTCTGAAGCTGCGGTATTTTATCTTTCTAACTCGGACAGACCGTATACTGCGTATGTCAATCTGCCGTTTGAAGGACAGTCACTGGATGACATAATCATGGAAATCAATACAAAATCCTCTCATGAGGTATATGCTGATGTGGATTGCAGAAAGTTGTGTGAGATATTTGACAACATAGACGGAATTCAGGACCGTTTCAGCATGATAATCCTGAATTACTATATAGATTCGATATTTTGGGAATTTTACAATCAAAGTATCATAGCGAAAATGTACTATGTGCTGAGCATGGCGGAAAATCAGGATAGGATCACGATGAATATTTATTTTACGGAAGGGGACGAACCTGTGATAGACGAGGATGAGCCGTTCGGTCCGAATAATCTCTGCGAAGGATATACGCTTCTGCCGTTGACACTATATGAATAAAATGGAAGAAATATGAAATACAGATTGTCAGCATTATGTTTTCTAACAGTATTGCAGGTATTTATCATGTATGCCCAGCCTGCTCTGCCTTCTTATTGCGAGGCGTTCCGGCCGTCTGAGCTGATGGGTTCCCAGCGGTCTCTGACCATAAAACAGTCTGATATAGACTGGTTTCTTAAGTTGTCCAAGTACGGACAGGACAAAAGAAATACGATGGAATATTGGGAGGTGCTGAGCGACAGGGACAAAAATCCGGTCTATGAATCAGCTTCGGGATCCAGGGTGATAGGATACTTAGACTGGAATCAGGAGGTGACGATAGCTCAGATATCAAATGACCGTGCGTTGGTAATTTCCGGTAATTTCAATAAAGGGGATTATCCTAAGATCCCTTTGAATGCAAAGTGTTTAGGGTGGGTGCCGATGTCCAAGCTGCTGCTTTGGGAAACCTGTCCTACCGATGATGCCGGAATCTATTACAAGGCGTTGATATCTCTGAATCTTGATGCGTCCAATATCAGGAATGACAATACTGTCGGAAAGATGTACGGAAATCCGGACAATCTCTCAGAGAGCGTGCCTTTGACTACGGACAAGAAGTTTTATTATATTATGAAGAGAGAAAAGAACATGGTGCTTTTGGCCACTCAGTATACAGTCTCTTCGGGATATAGTAAGGAGGTTCTTTTCGGCTGGGTGTCAGAAGGGTCTTATGTTCCGTGGAATCAGCGCTCCTGCCTGGAGCCCACATGGGAGTATGAAGATGTTGTATATTTTATCAGTAACTCAAAGTCGGCACCAATTTACACTTCTTCAGATGAGCGGGAGGAGGTTACGAGATGGGAGTATAAGTTGCAGAAAGGCTGGAAAGACTATAGGATGATCGGAAATGAGTTGAGGTTCCCCATATTGGACGGAAGCAAAAAGGACGGTAACGGGAATATAGTTGAATACAATATCTCGTCATTCGGAACTTCAACCGGGGAGTCGGTCAAGGGCGGTGCGATAGGTACTGGGGAGAGTATCGGTATGACAGAGCAAGCCTTGCGTGAGATGCAGAAGATCAATATCTGCCTGGTCATTGACGGCACTGAGTCCATGAGACCGTATTATCCCGCTGTTAAGGAAGCCTTGAAAGATGGATGTGAACTTTTTCAGGGTAAGTCTGTAGAAGTAGCGGCCGTAATCTATAGGGATAAGGAACATGTGCTTGATGGAAAGAGCTATGAGGTGGAGGAATTCCGTTTTACAAGGCCGGAGAATGCAAAGTTGATGTCGTTTCTGGATACCGGTGGTGAATACGGATTCCGCACATCCAGTGACAGGACGGCGGAGGAGTCTGTATTCTATGGCATGAGCTGCGGTCTTGATATGTTCAAAGGGAAGGAGAAACAGAGCAATATAATGCTGGTAGTAGGAGATTGCGGCAATAATGACGCAGCCAAGGACGACCGTTTTTCCGATAAGGACATAACCGATAAGCTCGTCCGGTACAATGTGCAGCTGATGGTGTTCCAGATAGCGAAGAAATCCGTTCCGAAGGCGTATGGCACTTTCACCAACCAGCTGTCCAAGATTCTGAAGGAAAATCTTGAGAGGAAATACAGGATGCTGGATCAGCAGGGAGTGAAATCACCTGCCGCAGTGCAGATGAAGGTTGTGGAAGGAGGGTATGTCCTGGTGAACGACAAGGATAAAAGTAATATTTACATCGGTTCGATACGTTTCCCGAAGCCGGAGCATGAGATGGCAGCCGCAGAGCTTACAAATGAGATGGTGACATCCATAGACAATCTAAGCAGTACGATACAGAATCAGATTAATATTATCATCGGCAGCAATACCGGTGGATGGCGCAGGACTTCCGGTCTTTCAACAGGAATGACATATGACGAGGCGTTTGTCCGCCAGATTCTTGGCGAGGACGGAGGTCCGGGAGCCGGTGTTGTCATGTCGTTCAAGGGATTCACGCCCAAGAGGGATCCTTCCAGCAGGAGGGATTATTACAAACCTGTGTTGTTTATATCATCGGATGAACTTAAGACATTGGTTATGAAACTACAGCCTGTCGCAGATCAGGCCAACCGTCCCTCGCAGGACAGGATGCCTTACATCAATGCGCTGAAAGCTCTGATCCGGAGTTTTGTGCCGGATATAACACCGGAAGATATGGAGAACATGTCCCAGAATGAGGTCATGGACATCGCGGCTGGATTGAATGAGGCATCATCGTCTGTAAAAGACGGTTATTCGATTGCGGCTTTGGGAGACCCTCATAAAGTGACATATGCTGAGTATGTATCGCTTTTGAAACAGTTTGCGACTAAGTTCAGAAGATTGAAAAATATCCAGGCAAGCTCCTATCCCTACACCATGGAGTTTAACGGAGCCAAATATTATTGGATTCCTATTGAAGAACTGCCTTAATCTTGAATCTATTATGGATAATAAAATGGAGAAGCTGTTTGAGATATCAAATTTGCAATGCTCGTATGACAAGCGTGGGTATAGGAGAATCGTATTGGACATAAAGCACTTGATAATACCGAAAGGAAAAAAGGTCTTCATTGTCGGTGAGTCCGGAATCGGCAAGAGCACTATACTGGAAGTCCTTGGTTTGATGAATAATACGATAGTTTCCAACGATGAGTCAAGTTTTGTATTCTATGACGGAGAAAGACCTGTTGATCTCATTTCCATGTGGAAAAGAAATGATGACTCGGAACTGTCGGATTTCCGTAGAAGACATTTCAATTTTATCTTTCAGAGTACCAATCTGATGCGTAATTTTACCGCGTATGAGAATATTTCTATAACCAGAATGCTTCAAGGGTATGATTGCAAGTCTTCGTTCCAGAAGGCATCGCAAGTGCTCAAGGATTTGGGACTGGGCCATATTGACGAATCCAGGATGGCTCAGGAACTGTCCGGCGGACAGCGGCAGAGGCTGGCGTTTGCGAGGGCGGTCATACCTGATTTTACAGTTCTGTTCGGTGATGAGCCTACAGGAAATCTTGACAGTGACAACGCTGTCAATGCGATGCGGCTGTTGTCCGATAAGCTGGAAGGATTGAAAGGGAGTTCTGCTATCATAGTTACTCATGACATGCATTTGGCGACTTCCTTTGCTGATATCGTTGTCAAAATCAAAAAAGTGTCAACGGGTTCAGCTAAAGGGGACGAGATCCGCTCGCACGGAATGATAGATCAGGATTGTGAATTTACGGTGACTCCTGACCGGTGTCACTGGAACAATGGCAGCAGGAGTTTTAGTACAGAAGAATTTGAGAAATTCTTAAAGCATGAAGAAAATGAGTAAGAAAACGATATCAGGAGACTATTTCAGACTTTTCGTCCGCAGGGAAGGGAAAGTAGTGTTGGGACGCAGGTTCTCCAATATGTGGCTTTTGACGGGTGTCCTTGCCTTGACATTTTTGGCTATTGCATTCAGTAATGCCAGTCTCAATTATCTGTCTTTCAAGATGAACGATCCGTTTATAAATTGGTTGAACATTGAGAACACATCGGACAAGTCGGATTATTACGGCCTTACGGCGGCTTTGGAAGACTCGGCCTTCCTGCATAAATATCACATTGTGGGTTATCAGGAGGACTATAAGTTTTCATACAATTTCTTTACGCGGCAGAAATCCCTCCGGTATTTTACCGGAAGATTCTTTCAGGAGTTAAATACCCCTCTGATAGATGCTATTCTAAGCAATGACAATGTGGTGCGCGGTCAGAGAGTAGAATCTGTAGAGGAGATAGATCCTCAGTCAATTGGAGTTATCATGACGGAAGAGATGCTTCTGTCATTGGGGTATGACAATGCTCCGGCTTATATCGGCTATGCCAGATATTCTCCTGATGCCGATACCCTGGGATTCCGCCTTTATGTTGAGGATTATGCGGAGGTGCCGGTCCCTGTGCTCGGAATTGTCAGAAAACTTCCCGGTAATGTGGATTTCATATCATCCTCATTTTTCTTAGAGCAGGATTTTAATGATTACTCCAATCCGTTTTACATGACTAATCCCGAATATGCGTCAAGCCTGCATTATTTTGTTCCGGAGGGAATGGATGAGGACGCATTTGTGGAAGAGGTTATGGAGGTTGCCGGAGCGGAAGGCATTGATCTTATGGCGGATGCTCAGTCATTCTATCTTCCGCAGATAGAGCCGTTCAAGGCCGGTGGGTTCATTTCATTCTATCCCAATGACAATACAGGCTTGCGTGTACTCCAGGAAGTTGGCGACGAGATAGCGTCCAGATATCCGTCAGAGGATGTGGTCAGGGTATTCGATTTTGATTTTTCTGACAGTTATGTTAGTCAGATATCATTTGTGTCGGTGCATTTCGAGGATCTGGATATGATAAAGGACTTCGAGAATTTTGTTAAAGAGGAGTTCTATATAGAGATAGAAATGTCACAGATAAATGCAAAAGAGAATTTCAATGCAGTTAGTGTTATGGCCAACATCCTTTCCTGGGCTATAGTCATATTCTCCATTCTTTGCATTGTCCTGTTTATCGTCAATCTGCTGCAGTCATATTTCCAGAAAGTGAAAAAAAATCTCGGAACATTCAAGGCGTTCGGTATCAGCAACACGGAGTTAATTAGTGTATATATTCTTATAATGTCGGTCATGGTTGTCGCTGCAACATTGCTGTCATTCACTGCAGTGTTTATAGTCCAATTGATCCTTCCACTGCTCGGCATTGTCAGAGACGGTTCGTTCAGTTATTTGTCAATATGGAGTATGAAGACATTGTATGCTGTCATAATAGTGTGGATAAGTTCTATGGTGACAGTATATCAGGTGATGGGAAAGCTGCTCTCGGCTACTCCCGGAGATTTGATTTATGATAGACAGTAAGGTTATGAGGTACGGTGCGCGCATATTGCTGGCAGTTGTTCTTTCGATTGTTGTCGCCTCATGCAGTAAGAACAGGATGAGTCCGGTAACAATCAATAGTGCTTTGTCGGAAAATAACTTTGAGATTCCTCCGACCGGGGGCTCGTTCAGTATTGTTTGTACGGCAGATAAGGAATGGTCGGTCACGCAGATTCCCGCATGGATGAATGTTGACAATCCTCATGGAGGAGAGGGAACTACAGTCCTTAGGTTCATGGCTGAGTGCAATCAAACCAGGGTTGACAGGGTGTCAGATATTGTAATTTCGGCTGATGACGGCAGTTTTAGTAGAAAAATAGTTGCAAGTCAGACATATCCGTATCTGAGACTGGCATCCTCAGGAGATATTGAGAAAGAGTTCGATTACAATGAGGATTCATGTAGCGGCAGCATTCCGTTTGAAATACCAATAGAGTCTAATGTAGACTGGATTGTCCGTGAGAAGACAGGTTCTTCAGACCTGTCAAGATTCAAAGTCTCCGCATTTAAAGGTGAGCATGATGACACTCTTGAGATTCTGCCCAGAGGACACAATTTCGGTACATCTCCATATACTGCACTCTGTGAGATAGTTCCGGTTATGAGAGATCCTGATACTGGAGCCGAGGATGCCTTCATCGATATTCCGGATGAGGCTGCGGACAGTTATACGGTGTATCTGTCACAGGATAATTTTCTTTTCCTGCTGAATGGAAGTCCCGATGAATTTCAGGTGAAGTTCTCAGAGCTGGACAATATGGAATCTTCGGTAGATGTGACTGTCGAGTCAGAATGTCCTTGGGCAGTAGCGGATGCTCCCGACTGGGTCCGTATGAATTATGATGCCGGGCAGATGCTTACACTTTCCATATCTCCGGACGGGGTGAATCCAATGTCTGAGGTACGCAGTGGCGTTATAGTATTGCGTGCTGATGCGGAAGAACCGGTGGAGAGGGAGATAAATGTCAGCCAAAACGGTTATCTGTTTGAATTGTCAGGGTTTCAGGAATTGAGTTTCGCCTGCGATGACACTACAAGACATATTGTTACATTGAGCACTACCGGTGGATGGGAGATATTGGATGTGCCTGACTGGTTGGAGATGGATCCTGTCTCATGCCTGCAAACTACACCGGAGAGCGGGATTACAGACCATGAGATAAGCGTGAGGATGAAGGATGAGAATTTGGATTTTGAGCCACGGATATCTGAAATTGTATTCTCAAGGATAGAGAAGCCATACAATGTTTCTGAAGATCCGTTGGATATAAAGCAGGCTGTTGTACACGATGCTTTTATGTTTGATTTGGAACCGTCGCCGGTTCTTAGCCGGATTCCGACATTCAATACGCTTGCATACCCTGTAGTCGTAAGGTGTTCCGGCGGGTGGGAGATAGAATCATTGTCTGATTGGGTGAGCGTATCGGAAATGTCAGGAGAAAAGGGTGAGAATACGCTGATGGTCAGCGCACTTACCGCGAATCCGGATTTGGAGTCTGACAGGATTGCTTCAGTAGAGTTCGTGAGTCTGAGGCATAAGGCTTTGGGGATTGATGCCAGAAGGACTCTGGAGATAACGCAGAGGCAATATGTTTTTGAGATCAGTGCACCGGAGTTGGAAGAAATTCCTGCTTATAAGACGGAATTCCCGGGATATGCGGCAAACCTGCAATGTTCTGCAGAATGGGAATTGTTGGAATGGCCTGACTGGCTTACACCGGATATTGTGTCGGGAGACGGTATGGAGGATGTGGATATAATGTTTACACCGAATAACAATACATCCTTGTCTCCGCGCTCTGGTGTTGTCCGTCTCAAAGATGTTTATATGGAAAAAGAGATTAGCGTGACTGCAGTTCAGGATGCCTTTGTGTTCGATGCTTCGGACCGTGTTTTCAGGGATATCCCGGTAATGAACGATGTCTCTTATCAGGTGCAGTTTGATATGACCGCTGAGGCTCCGTGGAAATTGACTTCATATCCTTCCTGGATTATGCCTGCTGTGACAGAAGGCCATGCCTCTGCGTCTGGAACAGTGTTGGTGTCTTTTCTTCCCGAACCGAATCCTGAAGAAAGGCAGAGAACGGGTGTCATAATACTTGAAAGTACGGTCAGCGGTACCGATAAGCGTATAGAGTTTATACAGAATCCTTATGAGTTTGATGATTCCCGAGTGGATTTGCATTTCACGGAATTATCCGATATCAGTGAACGGATAGAGGTCGAATGTTCAGGCCCGTGGACAGTTGATGCTCCATCATGGGTCATTGTGAATCCGTCACGGGGCACAGGGTCGCAGAATGTGTATGTATCGGTGGATCACAATACGGTTTTGCAGTCACGGGAGGCTTCATTTACCCTTTTGAGTACATTGAACGGGCTTACCAGAGAGATAAATATAGAACAGGACCCTTATGAGTTCGACATGTCTGCAGAGAGTTTTGAGTTTACAGCGCTTGACAATGAGAAAGTAGAATTTGATGTGTTGTGCTCGGGCTCTTGGAAAGCAGAGAGAGTGCCTTCGTGGGTGAGTCTTGTCGCATCGGACTATGGCGGCAGCGAGGATGGAGAGACAGAGGCAGTTTCCCTCTCGGTATCCGATAATCTGACAGAGTCAAATCGAGAGGCTGTTATTGTTGTTAGGAGTGAAGACAACCGTTCTTTGGTTAAAAATATATCCGTTAGCCAGGAGAGATTTGTCATGGATGTCTCCGTGTCCTCCTGTGAGTTCCGGGCAAATGACAAAAAGAGTGTGTCAGTCAGTGTAACATGCTCAGATGACTGGACAGTGTCTGCCGCGGATTCTTGGGTTAATGTTACTGGTATCACCGGCTTGGGATTTAGAATCTCAGTAGATGAGAACAGGCAGGAGACAGAGCGTTCTTCTACGGTAATTGTGAAAAATGCGAGGAGCGGAATATCTAAAGCTATCAGAGTGGTTCAGGAAGGAGTAGAATAAGATTTATAAACCTAATGTCAATTTTATGAAAAAGATTCTTTTATTTTCGGCAGCGGTATTGCTGTTGTCTTCATGTGCGTCAATTCGCCGTTCACAGGCTGATGCGACAATAGTATTCTCGCCTACGGTGGAGACAGCTACTGTGGCGACAATTAAGGTGTACCCTCAAAAAGTGACTTATGACTACTACCCGGACAAAAAAACAGCAAAGTCCTTGGAATTGAATCAGCTTATAAAGAATGCCATTTATACGGCTCTTCAGGAGAACGGCAATGCAGATGAGCTTGTGCAGGTAAGCTATTCCATTACTACGAAGCGGGGATTCTTCCGAAATATAGTACGTCGTATCACTGTGTCCGGTTATCCGGCCTACTATATGGATTTCAGAGAGCCGACCGATAAGGATTTGCAGAATATAGAGGCTTTGAGCAAGGCGCGTATGCTCAGGGAACTGGACCCCCAGGTGCTGGAATTGCACGAAGAGGGCTATGAAGAATAATTGAAGTGTTATGCTGTGAGGGTCAGGATGATGTGGCGTTCTCAAGCCGTTATATATGAGGTTAGTGCTGACTGAAGTCATCCGGCCCGTCTCCTGATCTGTTACAGTAGAAAACGGCAGTATTTCCCAGATTAAAATGTGATGGAGATTCTGCTTTATCCGGTGTTCTCTCAGTTCTGTCCTGATATTCTATTTGTGAGGACGGAAGAAAAGAATGGCGCTGGCCAGGACTATAAGGCCGAGGAGGATGAAGCCGAGGGGATTGGCACGGCGGGAGGTGGCCTCGACGGTCAGGTCGCCGGCCAGGAGACGGAATCCGTCCACTTTCCACACCGGAATACCGTCATCCATAAGATCGGTATTGGCCGATGTCAACCGTCCCGGCATCCGGACCTGATACAGCATGGCGTAGAAGAAAGGAGCTGTCAGCTGCTCTTCAATGTCTGAGATCTCCTCTGCCCATGTCACTGCGTGGACGGAAGCCGCTTCTGCATAGACCGGGTTGCCACTCAGCCGGCTCATCTGTCCGGCGATATCAGTCAACACGGAACCGTCACTGCCGTCGAAAGCGAAAAGCATATCCTCATAGAAGTCGTAATGTTTCTTCATCCACTGCATAAGGCCGGTTTTCAGGCTGTCTGTCAATTCCTCTCCGGCGGTGGTGCAGATGATGCGGTATATCTGCTCACGGTAGCAGATGTCCACCCATCCGGTGTACTTGTCATAGAGGTCTGTCAGGCCGGTATATGCTTCCGCTCCGTTCATCCCGGCGTAACTGCCTGCGCTCCGGAACCACTTGTTTATCTCTTCCGCTGTCATAATGCTGTCCGGTGGAACGGGCATCCTGTCCGCAATGCCCGGAACAGTGCAGGTGTAGCTGTAAGTGTTGAACAGCAGTCCTCTCTTCCGGTCCCACCGCTCCCGGGCCTTGACATAGGGCAGTCCCGCATATTCTTCGGAGGCTGGAATGTCCCGGTATGAGGTGTCTGAAGGCCGGAATGTACGGCTGGCGTAGAAATTCATTGTGGCTGAGTCGTCCAGGAACCACCATATCTTCGGTTCTGCCATCCGGCCGGTCTGCCACTGCTTCCCCGGCTCGAAGAGGAAAGGCTGCGATGACAGGTCTCCGGCCAGACAGGCCGAGTCGGCCTCAGCGTAGACGGTCCGGGTCATGCTTCCGTCGGGGTGTACTTCGGGCACGACGGCATAATAGGTGACACAGGAAGGGAATATGGTCACGGCGGCAAGCATTGTCAGAGTCATTCTGACTGTCCTGCGGAAATATTTTCTAATGTCTGTCTTCATGGTTTTGAGGTTTTGCGGCCCTTTCATCCAGACCGGTGAAGGACTGCCTGAGGGCCTTGATTTTACGATAATGTTCCAGTTGTGCGTCCGGCCGGCTCATTGCGGCGTATGTGCGCATATTCAGACTGCTGATGTCAGTGCGGACAACGGTATCCGCTTTCAGACGGGCGGTCAGCGGGGCACATACCATCACCGCTGCCGCCGCTATGCCCGCAAGAGCCGGGATAGCTCTTCTCAGCCGGATTACGGGTGTCTTCTGAAGTTCTGTAGCGGTCTTGCAGTCATTCTGCGGCAAAGTCTGTATGCGCTCCAATATCCGCCCGGTGACCTCCTCCGGATGAGGCATCTGCGGATGTGAGCCGCGCATCTTTTCTATAAAATCCGTATATCTGTCCATAACTGCTATTTTCTTTTTGTTTACAATTCTTCCTCAATAGTCTTGCGGACCTTCTTCCTGGCGATATAGAGGTTGCTCTTTATCTGCACTGCGCTCCATCCGGTGATACGGCGCACCTCGTCAGTCGGAAGCTGCTCGATCTCAGCCAGGACAAACACCGCCCTCTGCATCGGAGACAGCCCCGAGGCGGCTTTGCGGAACATGCTTTCCAGTTCCCGGCTAATCCGCAGACTTTCCGGGTCTCCGATTCCATCCCCGCTCCCATGCCGGCAGGCATCCTGCTCGTATTGCCGCTGTCTGGTCCGTCTGCGCAGCACATCATAGCACAGACGGCACGCAATGGTCCTCAGCCATGTGGCAATGCTGTAGCGCGGATCATATCCTTGCAGTGACTGCCATGCCCGGACAAATGTCTCCTGCACCGCATCCTCAGCCTCGTCGCCGTCCCCAAGTATCCTGACGCAGATGCGGAACACACTCTGCCGGTACCGCTCCACTATCAGGGCAAATGCCCCGGCATCTCCGTTCCTTGCAGCATCTATCGTTTCCGGTATCATCATTTCCGCCATTTTTACCAAATATACGTTTTATGGCTTGAAAAGTAAAAAGTATTGAGGTACATATGACAAAAGCCGGCCCGCAATCTTTCTGTGCGGATCGGCTTTTATCGTTTGCGATGGTGCGGCTGCTGAAAAAGCTTATCTGATTAACAGTGACTTACAAGGCGTACTGCACATTTGGCCACATTCAAAGCAAGTCAAATGTGCAGCGTAGAAATGCTATTCACTGATGCTCAGCAACATCTTCGTCCACGATGCACCGTCAGTTCAAAATCAGATAAGGTATCAGCCGTTGACCTTGTGGTAGTCCTCGAGGAACTTGGCCAGGCCTGAGTCGGTGAGGGGATGCTTGAGCAGGCCCTTGATGGCTGCGAGAGGGCATGTGGCCACATCTGCGCCGGCCTTGAGGCAGTCGATGATGTGACGGGTGTGACGGATGGATGCTGCGAGCACCATGGTGCCGAAACCGTAGTAGTTGTACATCTCCACGATATCCTCGATGAGTCCGATACCGTCCTCGGAGATATCGTCCAGACGGCCTACGAACGGCGATACGTATGTAGCTCCGGCTTTGGCGGCCAGGAGTGCCTGACCGACTGAGAACACGAGTGTGCAGTTGGTCTTGATGCCCTTGCCGGAGAAATATTTTACTGCCTTGATACCGGCCTCGGTGCAGGGCAGCTTCACTACGATGTGCTCGTTGAGGGCAGCAAGCTCCTCTCCCTCACGGATCATGCCTTCATAGTCGGTGGCGATGACTTCCGCACTGACATCTCCGTCTACGATGTTGCAGATGTCGATATAGTGTTTGTACTGATTGTCCTTGCCCTTGATGCCCTCCTTGGCCATCAGGGAAGGATTGGTGGTGACACCGTCAAGCACGCCCATGGCGTATGCCTCGCGGATCTGGTCCAGATTAGCTGTGTCGAGAAAGAATTTCATGATAAGAATAAATTTAATTTTGGTGCAAATATACGCAAAAGCCACCGTATATTTGCGGTCATTAAAGCTGTATATAATAAAAAAGAGGCACCCCTCTGCTACAACAGGTACCCCTTCCTTGTGTACTAAAACCTAAACCTACTATATAGATGCAGGTTTGTTGCATTTCGTTGCATGAAAATCAAAAAAAATGAAAAATATTCAAAGTATCCTGGAAAGGGTCTTCCGGGTAGGAAGAGCGGTGATGACGAGGCCTATGAGAGCTATGCCGGCGAGAGTGGCAATGATGTCCCCGAACTTGATTACAACGGGATAGTACTCGACGACGAAATTGCCGGGCATGCGGATGACTCCGACATACTGCTGTATGAGGCACAGGGCGATGCCGACAGTCATGCCTATGACGGTCCCGAGCAGGACAATCATCCAGCCTTCGTCAAAGAAAATGCGCTGAATCAAGCTCTTGCGGGCTCCGAGATATTGAAGTGCGGCTATGTCATCGCGTTTTTCGATGATGAGCATGGTCAGGGAGCCGAAGACATTGCAAGAGACCACGATGATGATAAAGAGCAGTATCATGAATATGACGGCCTTCTCGATACGCATCATGCGGTAGACCGTCTCGTTCTGCATATATTTGTCCTTGACTGAGAAATCCGGGCCGAGGACGGAACTTATCTCCCGTACTGTGCGGTGGACGCGTGCATCATCCGTAAGTCTTATCTCCACTTTACCGGCTTCATTGGAGTCCAGTCCTGTGAGCCTGCGCGCTCTGTCGATGGATACGAAGAGGGTATTGCTGTAGCTTTCATTCCCGGAAAAGAATATCCCGGACGGGAAGAAGGTCTCCTTATTGAGTGATGCCGCCGGATTGACCAATGATATCTCCTTGTCCCTGGCGGGGAAATACACTTCGATGGGTGCGAGGAATCGTGGACGCATACCGGTCTCCACGGCCAGGCTGCGGCCGACGACGGCCTTGGCCACATCACCGTGCATAAGAATGAACTCTCCGTCCTCTATGCAGGCTTGTATCTCGGGACTGTCGGCATAGCTTTGGCTCACGCCTTTGAGCATTGCGGTGCTTTCTTCCATGTCATAGGTCAGGAAAACAGTTTCCTCGATGCTTTCCTCGAATGAGGCTATTTGCGGCATGGACCTGATGGCGCAGAAGGCATCCGTGTCCGTACGGAAATATTTGGACGAGTCGCATGTGACCGCTATGTCCGGCATGGCCCGGTTGTACATACTGCGGACTACATCCTCGAATCCGTTGTATATGGAAAGGACTATGATGAGCGCGCAGCTGCCCACTGCAATACCAATCGCGCTTATGAGCGATATGATGTTGATGACATTGTGCGACTTCTTGGCAAAGAGGTAGCGTCTGGCTATGAAGTAGGACAGATGCATGACGGCGCGGGATTACTTGGCGAGAAGCTCGTCTATGTGCTCCACATAATCCAGCGAGTCATCTATGTAGAATATCAGTTCGGGGATGATGCGCAGTTGCTTTGCCATCTGGCGTCCCAATTCTCCGCGCATGGACCTGGCCGATTCCTGAATCATTCCGAATACCTTCTTCTGTTTTGCAGACGGGAAGATGCTTATGTAGACCTTGGCCACGGCAAGATCAGGACTTACTGTCACCCCGCTTACCGATACAAGGGCCCCGTCGAAAGCGGCCATGCCCTTGGAGCGTATAATCTCGGCCAGATGCCTTTGAATCTCCCTGGCCACCTTGAGCTGTCTGGTGCTTTCTCCTTCCATGGCCTACTCGAATTTGAGGATATAGTAGTTCTTCTTGCCTTTCTGGGCGAGAATATACTTCCCGTCAATCAGATCCTCCGTGCTGAGAGTGCGGTCGGCCGAGTCGCAGCGGTCCTTGTTGAGCGAAAGGCCTCCGCCCTGAATCATCTTGCGGCACTCGCCCTTGGAAGGGAACACATCCGTAGTCACTGCCAGCAGGTCTATGACATTCTGAGGCAGTGTGTCCTTGCTAAGGCTGTACTGGGGCACGCCGTCGAAGACCGACAGGAATGTCCTTTCGTCAAGAGAACGCAGTGTCTCTGAGGTGGACTTGCCGAAGAGGATCTGCGAGGCGTCCACGGCCTTGCGGTACTCGTCCTCCCCGTGAACCATGACGGTAATCTCGCGGGCAAGCAGCTTCTGGAGCTCGCGCAGGTGGGGTGCCTTGGCGTGCTCCGCCACAGCGGCCTCTATCTCCTCGCGGCTGAGGGTTGTGAATATCTTGATGTATCTGGCCGCGTCCTCATCGCTGACATTGAGCCAGAACTGGTAGAAGGCATAAGGTGTGGTGTATTCAGGGGAAAGCCAGATATTGCCCTTCTCGGTCTTGCCGAACTTGCCTCCGTCGGACTTGGTCATCAGGGGCCAGGTCAGTCCGTAGGCCTCTCCGCCTAACTTGCGGCGGATGAGCTCGGTACCGGTGGTGATGTTTCCCCACTGGTCGCTGCCGCCCATCTGGAGCCTGCAGCCGTAGTGCTCATAGAGATACAGGAAATCGTAGCCCTGGAGAAGCTGGTAGGTGAATTCCGTGAAGGACATGCCCTCGCGTCCCTCGCCGCTGAGTCTCTTCTTGACGGAGTCCTTGGCCATCATATAGTTGACGGTGATGAGCTTGCCGATATCGCGGGAGAAGTCAAGGAACTTGTAGTCCTTCATCCAGTCATAGTTGTTGACCAGTATGGCGGCGTTGGGAGCCTTGCTCTCGAAGTCGATGAACTTGGAAAGCTGGGCCTTGATGCACTCCTGATTGTGACGCAGGGTAGCCTCGTCGAGCAGGTTGCGCTCCTGGGACTTCATCGAGGGGTCGCCGATCATGCCGGTGGCGCCGCCGATAAGCGATACGGGCCGGTGTCCCGCATCTTGAAAATGCTTGAGCATCATGACGCTGACCAGATGCCCTATATGAAGTGAGTCGGCTGTCGGGTCTATGCCCACATATGCCGTACACTGTTCCTTGGATAGTAGCTCTTCTGTTCCCGGCATGATGTCCTGAATCATGCCTCTCCACTTGAGGTCTTCTATGAAATTCTTCATCTTCTGAATCTAATGCTTCTGTTAATAATCGGTTATCCTACCAGCCACACCATTACATGATTGTCGAAAATCTCGTAGTTTAGCTCGAAAGTCTCCTCCTCACCATCGCGGTGAATGAAGGTCGCCTCCAGCTCTCCTTCGTCGTGTGGAGTGAAACGCTCCACTTCTATCTGCTTTGCGAAATCGACTCCGTTGCGGGACATGCGTTTGTAGATAGCCTCCTTGGCGCACCAGTAGATGGCAAGCTGCTGGTTTGTGTTGTGGTCGGAGAGGTCGTCCTTCTCATCCTCGGAGAGTGCCTTCCGCTCTACAGATGAGAAGTCACGGTCAAGGCTCTCTATGTCTATGCCCACGCTTTCTTCGGGGTGGGCGATTATGGCTGCGAAACGGGCGCAGTGAGAGATGCTTATTTCTACGGCGCAGTTCTGAAGGTACGGCTTGCCGTTGTCATGATGGCCGAGATAGAGTTTCTCCGGGAACATCTTGTTGAGGAGAGCCCTGACAGCCAGTTTCTCCTTACGTCTTGTCGGGCTTTTAGTGATTTCAAGTTCTTCGAGTTCGTCTGATGGAATCGGGGCGCACATGCGGCGCAACTCGTCTTCGTCCTCGGAAATCTCCCAGATCCAGATTTCCGCACCGTTTTCTAAATTCTCTCGTTTATATAGACCCATTTCGGATAAATCGGATAATACAAAATACAAAGAAAAGCACTTATCGCCGAACTGCCAAATATTTCTCCAACATAAAGGCCGGGTGATAGGATAGCTTGGCTTTACGGAGGCCCTCATCTCCGGCGTCATCCTCTCTGTTGACATACTTGAGGCCAGCTGCTTCTGTCTCAAGAAAAGTACGGTTTATCATCGGGTAGGCTCCGGTCACATCGGAGAAAGCCTTCTCGACATGCACGATGAAAGTGTCCGAGCAGAGCTGTTCACCGAGGGTATATGCCACTAACCGACCGCCGCAACGCAGCATACCTCCGCAGAGCCGCAGAGGTACGAAATCCTCTAAGGCTTTGCGCACCGCGCAGGCCTCCATCTGCATAGACTCGTTGTGGATGCAGCCGTTGAGTGCGCACCATTCGTCGGTCATGACCATACATTCTTCTATCTGCCTGCGACAGAGCCCGGGGTCACCGTCGGGACATATGCTCTCGTAGGTCCAGTCAGGATTCTGCGTCTTGAATCTTGAGATGAAATTGCGCTTGGGCTGATATTTTTTCCCTGTCAGCGAGATCATGTCTCCGGTCCCGTAGACATAATCAAACGAGCGGCGTACGGGAGTAAACAGATAGCGTCCGGGGGCGGCGGCCTCCACTTTCTCCTTCACATCGGCTATGGCCCACAGAGTAAACTTCTTGCCGTTGGCGGCGGCATCCTCCTCTATTATGTCCAGAGTTTCCGGTATGTCTCCGTTTCCGGCGGGAAATATGTAGTTGAGGCCGCCGTCATCTCCGTCAGAGCGGATGAACAGCCGGTTCCCGTAGCGGGCTATCCGGGTTCCGAACATGCCGGCCCAGATATAGAGTGTGGTGAAGCAGTATTCTGTGGCACGGTAGTCGGAAACAGCAAGGAGCGGGTCTGCCCACTCCTTGTCACTCAATTCTATGTCCTTGAAGTCAAGTACACTACTCATATAACCATTGGCTGAGGATTGACTTTATCTCCGCTTGTGTTTCCTCGGGGAATGTGGCGATGCGTGCTCTGTGGCTGCCTCCTGGCTGTATGAAGAATCTGATATTGTCCTTGTGCGGGTCGGAGGGCATCACGGCTGACCAAGGGTCGTACTGGCCGTAGATGAACAGCATCCTTGCATCTGTTGAGAGCAGGAAGCCTGATATCTTGCAGTACAGGTAGTCGCTGAATTCGATGTTCATGCCCTGAGGCAGCATCAGTCTCTCAAGATAGTTCCTGGTGCTGTTGATGCTGAAATATTTCCTGTATTTTCTGAACGGCTTCATGTCATAACCGTAGTAGCCTAATTCCTTTGCGGCCTGTACGAAGAAGGGTGAGGTGGGATTCCAGTTCACGAAGTACTCGGGGGAGCATATAAGCATCAGGTAGTCGAATACTTCCTTGTCGGAGGCATCCTTGTCGGGAATTTCCTCCGTGGGGTAGCCCCACTGCCAGAATGCGAAGGAGAACTCCAGTACGCAGAAATCGTAGATCTCATCATGAGGAGCGTTGAACTTGAAGCCGTCGGCAGCGCATACTGAGTCAAACGCGGGCATCAGGCGGTCCTTGCGCAGGAGCAGCTCTATCTGGAAGTCCTTGACGGCTTCCCTGTCCTCGGGAGTTCCGACATAGTTCTCGACAAACGGCTCGTGTCTTCCGTCGTAGAGGGCGCGGCACAGAGGACCGACATACGGTACGGAGAAATCCACATCTTCGGGATAGTAGGCCCTGTATATCATGGTGTTCTGGCCACCTTTGCTGATACCGGTGGATATCCATTTGCCGTTGAGCACTTTTTTGAGAGAGGTCACGACCTCATGCAGGTCGGCTGCGGCGTTGGGAGCTGTCATGTAGTCCCAGTTCACATCCTCGGGAGCAACGCCGGGGTAAGGGGTGGATTCAAGGAAGTACCGGTGCTCGACCAAGATATTGTTGGTGTTGAATATATTGGATATCTCATCTCTGTATGACGGACTGAGGGCATATTGTCCTCCGTAACCTTCAGTAACCACTACGGTGGCACTGTCAGGGTGTACGATACCGACTATGACTCTTTGGGTAAATGTCCCCTTGGAAGGATCCTCATGGTCGACGGGCTGCTCGAACAGAACCAGGTATTTTTCGGGAAATCTGTCGCTTTCCACTTCCCTTACTTCCTTGACGGACGGAAGTTCCGCGATGCGGTCTGCTAATGTTCCGTTCTGTGCCGGGAGTATGGTGGACAGGAAAGCCAGTATTGCAGATGCTGTTATGAAACGGATTATTCTCATATTTTGTGATTTTTATGTTATATCTTACAAATGTACGGATTTTTTCAGAGACTGTTTCGGAATATGCCGTAAACAGCGGATCCGCTGCCGCTCATGGATGCGTAGACGGCTCCCTCGTCATAGAGGGACTGTTTGATACGGGCTATTTCCGGGTGTCTCGCGAATACTGTCTTCTCGAAGTCGTTGATCACGCGCTCCCTCCACTGCTCGACAGGCAGTTCCAGCAGCTTTTCCAATCCTTTCCCTGAGCTGTCGGGGGTAAGTGAGGCATATGCCCCGGCTGTGGATACATGTATTCCGGGAGCCACTATTTTAATGTGGTATCTTTCCTTTAATCCGGCTACTGAATCCGGACAGCAGGGTGTTAGTATCTCACCGCGTCCACGACCGAGCATCGGTATGCCGTGTATGAAGAAGGGGCAGTCGCTGCCGAGTTGCGAGGCATATGATGCAAGCTGCTCCATGCTAAGTCCGAGGCAGAACAGGTCATTGAGGCCTCTGAGTGTCCAGGCCGCGTCGGACGAGCCTCCGCCCATACCGGCACCGACGGGGATGTTCTTGCAGAGGTATATGCCCACGGGAGGCAGATCGAATTCTTTCTGCAGGAGCCTATAGGCTTTTACGCACAGTTCTTTCTCCATATCTCCGCCAGGCAGTTCATAGACCGTACCAAAATAATTCATCGAGACGGAGTCCGCCTCGATGATTTCCAAAATGTCCGTATAGGAGTCCACAGGGTAGAACAGCGTCTCGATGTCGTGATAGCCGTCGTCTCTGCGGGCAAGGACTCTCAGTCCGATGTTGATCTTGGGCTGCGGATATAGCACTATGTTCATGGCATCAACCGCATTTGCCGTGACCGCAGTCCTGGCATATCAGGCATCCCTCCTGGTAGATCAGGTTGGTGGATCCGCATTTCTCGCATTTCTGCCCGGACTCGTCCTTGGTGCCGTCGGGAATATACTGCTTCAGGGCACGCTCTACACCGTTTTTCCAGGTATTGATGTTCTCGTCATCGAGGTTCAGGCCTTTCACGAGGTTGAGGATGTCCACGATGGGCATGCCGTTGCGGATGACGCCTGAGATGAGCTTGGCGTAGTTCCAGAACTCCTGACAGAACATGTGGGAGATGCCTCCGAGAACTCCGGGATAGCCGTATCTGTCTGTATAGTGGAAGTCGTAGCGGCTGGAGCCGTCCTCGAACTTCTCCTTGACGATATGTCCGGTAGTGATGGCCGTGGGCAGGTTGCGCGAGTCATCCACCATACCGGTGAAGATTTCGTAGGGCTTGCCGTTCTGCTTGCCGACGAAAGCGATCCACTGCTCGTTGCCGTTCTTGAAGCGGATTACATCTGCCTCGAGGGATTTGGGTCTCTTCTTGGGCTTTATGACTCCGGCGCCGTCCTTGGCCGATACGAGTACTCCTGTGCGGGAACCGTCGCGGTAAACAGTGATGCCCTTGCATCCTGACTCCCAGGCTGTACGGTACACTTCGGCCACCATATCCTCCTTGATGTCGTGGGGAAGGTTGACGGTGACGCTGATCGAATGGTCCACCCATTTCTGCATGCGGCCCTGCATCTTCACTTTGGCTACCCAGTCCACATCGTTGGAAGTGGCCTTGTTGTAGGGGGATTTCTTTACCAGTGCGCTGATTTCCTCCTCGCTCATCTGCTTCACCTTCTCCACATCGTAGCCGTTGACCTGGCACCATGTCAGGAAGTGATGGTGGAATACATAGTACTCCTCGAAGCAGTCGCCGTTCTCATCCTTGAAAGCCACTACTGCGTTGAGGTCGTTGGGGTTGACCTTGCGGCGGCGTTTGTAGAAAGGCAGGAATACCGGTTCGATGCCGGATGTGGTCTGGGTCATCAGCGATGTGGTGCCGGTAGGGGCGATGGTGAGCATCGAGATATTACGGCGTCCGTAGCGGACCATGTTGTCGTAGAGATCCTCGTCCTCCTTGCGGATACGGGCGATCATAGGGTTGTTCTCCTCGCGCTTGGCGTCGAAGATGGGGAAAGCGCCTCTTTCCTTGGCCATCGTGACAGATGAACTGTAGGCTGCTAAGGCAAGGGTTTTCTGAACCTTGACTGCGAAATCGATGGCATCGTCCGAGCCATAGGTGAGGCCGAGGGCAGCAAGCATATCGCCTTCTCCGGTGATGCCGAGCCCTGTACGACGGCCGCCGAGAGACTTTTCGCGTATCTTGATCCACAGCTCGTATTCGGTGCGTTTCACATCATCGTCCTCGGGATCGCTCTTGATCTTGCCGAGGATGGCCTCGATCTTTTCCATCTCCAGGTCGATGAGGTCGTCCATGAGCCTCATGGCCTTGGTTACATGCTCCTTGAACAGGTCGAAGTCGAAGGAGGCATCCTTGGTGAAAGGATTGTTTACATAGGAATAGAGATTGACGGCTATCAGACGGCATGAGTCGTAGGGGCATAGAGGAATCTCGCCGCAGGGGTTGGTGCTTATGGTCTTGTAGCCTAAGTCAGCGTAGCAGTCGGGAATGGACTCGCGGATGACGGTGTCCCAGAAGAGGACTCCGGGTTCGGCGGACTGCCATGCGTTGTGGATGATCTTCTTCCACAGGGCCGAGGCATCGATCTCCTTGGAGAATTTGGGATGATCGGAGTCGATGGGGTACTTCTGGACATATGACTTGCCGCTCAGGGCGCAGCGCATGAATTCGTCGTCAATCCTGACTGAGACATTGGCACCTGTGACCTTGCCTTTCTCAAGTTTTGCGTCGATGAAGTTCTCTGCATCCGGATGCTTGATGGAGATGGTCAGCATGAGGGCTCCGCGCCGTCCGTCCTGAGCCACCTCGCGTGTGGAGTTGGAGTAGCGCTCCATGAACGGTACAACTCCGGTGGAGGTCAGGGCGCTGTTGAGTACCGGACTGCCGGTAGGACGGATGTGTGAGAGGTCATGTCCTACTCCGCCGCGGCGTTTCATCAGCTGTACCTGCTCTTCGTCTATCTTCATGATGCCGCCGTAGGAGTCGGCCTCATGCCTGTTGCCTATCACGAAGCAGTTGGACAGGGAAGCTATCTGGTAATTGTTGCCTATACCGGCCATCGGGCCGCCCTGAGGTATGACATACTTGAAGTCCTTGAGCAGATCATATATCTCGGCTGCCGACAGGGGATTGGCGTATTTGGATTCTATTCTGGCGAACTCGTTGGCAAGTCTCCAGTGCATTTGGTCCGGAGATGTCTCGTAGAGATTGCCGAAAGAGTCTTTCATGGCGTACTTGTTGATCCATACGGATGCCGCAAGTTCGTCGCCGTGAAAATACTCCCTGCTTTCAGCGAGGGCCTCGTCATAAAGTTTAGTGTCCATATAATCAGGTGTTTGTATAAGTCTTACCGAGTCAAAAAGTGTTGCAAGTTATTGCTAAATATTGCTACGGCAAAGCACATGCGTCTAAAGTTATCAACGGAGTTTTTAACAACAGTTGCGGCAGCAGCTCTTGCAGTCTGTGAATTCGCCTCTTAGCCTTCTTTCGGTCAGCGTCGCCATGCGCTCTTTGAGCTCCTCAGAGCTGATTTTGTCCAGTACAGCGTATGCAAATGCCAGTTGCTGAAGCACTTTTGCCTCCTTGACCGGTATGCCTCTGGAGCGCATGTAGAAGAGCTCGTCCTCATTCAGGCGACCGTTGGTAGCTCCGTGCGAGCACTTTACATCATCGGCGTAGATTTCTAACTGCGGCTGGGCAAAGGCCTTAGCGCTGCGGTCGAGCAGGAGGTTGTGGCACTCCTGGTAGGCCTCGGTTTTCTGTGCGTTGGGGAATACATGAATCAGACCTGAGAAATACGCTGCGGCGTTGTTGTCGAGGATGCCCTTGAACAGTTCGCGGCTGTGGCATTCGGGAACGCGGTGCAGGACTTTCAGGCTGTTGGTTACTTTCTGAGTGCCGTCCACGAGATAGAGACCGCTGATGTCACAGCTGGCGTGAGGTCCGTCAAGACTGATTGTCAGAGTATTGTCTATGATTCCGCCGTGAATCGTGAGAATGACGGCTTTGAGAGACGCCCCCTCGGCTATGTGTATGT
>DXAT01000026.1 GCA_019116965.1 Candidatus Coprenecus pullistercoris | reverse complement strand
AGGCCGACAAGCACACTCAGCGAGATAATCACGTCGTTGCGCATATTGACCCCGTTGGCCGTCAGCATGGATGAGCCGGTACGCTTTCCTACCCTGGTCTGATACAGCGAGAGCAGCAGCTTGCAGACTATCGAGAAAACGGTCACGTATATGGCCAGGGCTCCCGGCATCACTTTCTCCTCGTGCGAGAACAGATGCTCCACCGCAGAGATCAGCATCTCCGCCCCGGCGAAGAATATCAGCATCGAGAGTATCTTGGTGGCTATCGACTCCGCCTTGGCATAGCCGTAGACATATTTCTTGTTGGGACGCCGGCCCATGACCTTGGCCGCCACTATCATCACTACCGACACCGCCACGTCAGACGCTGAGTCGATACCGTCTCCCACCACGGCGGAACTGCCGCTTATCACACCTGTCACGATTTTGGCCACCGACAACAGACCATTGCCTATGATGCTGACATACGATGCCGTCAGTATCTGCCTCTCCACCGTTTTCTGACTTTCCTTTCCCATATTCTGTTTCCAAGCCTGCAAATATACTCTACCTGCAGAACAAATCCAAGCCCCGGCTATAATCTGCGCAAATGCGCTCAAAAATCCCATTTCCGCAGATTATGAAATTATATTTTGCGCAAATGCCATGCGTGGATATATTTGCAGACATATTAAAATGGATATGAAAAGAACGGTAATAAGGATATCGGCGGCGGTTGTGCTGGCCATGGTGCTTCTTTCTTGCGGAAGAGGCGGGAACGGAGCGGCGGACGGAGAGAAAGCAATGATGCGGTATGCGCAGTACCTGAGCATCACCGGCTGCGGCAGCTACTCAGTGGCCGAAATCACCAATCCCTGGGACACCGCCAGGATACTGCACCGGTACATCCTCGTACCTAAAAGCAGCCCCATGCCGGCAGACCTGCCTCAAGGCACACTGATACGCACCCCTATCGACCGGATCATTGTCTACTCTTCGGTACATGCCTCGATAATCGACGCACTCGGAGAGACAGAGCGCATCACCGGAGTATGCGAGCCGGAGTACATGACCTGCAAGGCAGTACTCGACGGGGTGGCCGGAGGACGCATCACCGACTGCGGCAGCTCCGTCTCCCCCAGCGTGGAGCGGATAGCCGATGCCGGCGGGCAGGTCATCATCGCCTCGCCATTTCAGAACAGCAACTACGGAGCGGCCGGCAAGCTGGGGATTCCCATCATCGAGGCCGCCGACTACATGGAGAACGACCCTCTGGGCCGGACCGAATGGGTCAGGCTGTTCGGTCTGCTGCTCGGCTGTCCCGACAAGGCCGATTCCCTCTTCCTGGAGGCCGAGACCGAATACAACCGCATCAGGGATACCGTTTCAAGGCACATCGAGGATAACGGCGGAGACTCACACCGTCCCACCCTGCTGGCCGAGCGCAAGTACGGAGCCTCATGGGATGTTCCCGGAGGAGGCAGCTACATGGCCCGCATGTACAGCGATGCCGGGGCCTACTACATCTTCAGCGGCAACACCTCCGCCGCCAATGTCAATATGTCGTTCGAAAGCGTTCTCAGCAAGGGTATTGACGCCGACATCTGGGTGCTCAAGTACTGGAGCCCGCAGCCTATGACATACGCATCTCTCGAAGCCGAATACCGGCTCTACTCAGAGTTCCGGGCTTTCAGGCAGCAGCACATATTCGGCTGCAACACTTATTCTTCCACCTACTACGACGACATCGTGCTCCACCCGGCATGGATTCTGGAGGACCTGGCCGCCGTCTTCCATCCCGACCTCTTCCCAGACCGTGAGCCGCACTACTTCAAGCCCTTGTAATCAATAAGAAGCGATACCGCCTGCGAGATACAGGAGACGGTGACGGATGTTGTCGGGCCAGGATGAGAGACTTCCAGACAGGTCGGTGAGAGACAGCGGACACATGGGATGTCTTCTTTCGGAAGCACAGGGGTGAATCCATTGCGGGCCAGGGCATTGGCAGTCCACCTGGCAGTGAGGCCGTCCCCGTCCACGCCTACTTCGGGACCGGACACACCTGTCGACAGCTGCCCTGACCGTACATCGAAGTTCATGCCGCGCTGACCGAAGAACGCTTTCAGGCTGCCGTCCAGCACCAGGTCCTCCGGAGAGCCGGAAACGACAGGCGCACCGCCGGCCGGCAAGAGCAGAAGACGGTCGGAGAATATAAGGGCGTTATCGA
This sequence comes from Candidatus Coprenecus pullistercoris, assembly GCA_019116965.1. Lineage (GTDB taxonomy): Bacteria > Bacteroidota > Bacteroidia > Bacteroidales > UBA932 > Coprenecus > Coprenecus pullistercoris. The sequence goes on along the minus strand of DXAT01000026.1, from coordinate 38,631 downwards.
TATCGTGAGTCGAGAGCAGCACGGCCTTGTGCTGACGACGGGCCGTCTCATGCAGCAGCGACATGGTCTCGATACGGCTGGCCACATCCAGAAAGGCCGTCGGCTCGTCCAGCACGATGACCGGGCATTCCTGGGCCAGAGCCTTGGCTATCATCGCCCGCTGCCGCTCGCCGTCCGAAAGTTCCGAGACATAGCATCCGGCCTTGTGAGAGATGCCCACAGCGTCCATGGCCCCGGCCACCACATCCGTATCCTTTTCACCGAGTCTGCCGAAAAAGCCGGTATAGGGCTGCCTGCCCAAAGACACCAGTTCTCGCACTGTAAGTCCGCCGGCACCCAGAGTACGGTCCGTCAGCACGACACCGACCGTACGGGCAAATTCATGCGTCCTATACTGCCGCACATCCCGGCCCATCACTTCTATCCTGCCTTCCACAGGAGGCTGGAAGCCGCAGACTGTCCGCAACAAAGTCGACTTGCCGGCTCCGTTGAGACCGATAAGCGAGGTCAGTTCCCCAAGACTCACGGAAAAAGTCACATCAGGATGGACCGTCTTCCACTTTCCCTTCCCAAGCGGATAACCTATGGCCAGATGTCCGGCCGATATCGCTGCTGTCTCTTCCATATCAATTGAAATACTGAAGATTCTTACGGTTGACTATGACATATATGATGACGGGTGCGCCGAACAGGGGGGTCACGGCGTTGAGCGGAAGCATTGTCCCGGTCCCGGGAATGACTGTGAGCATGTTGCAGACAAGGGCAATGCAGGCTCCCGAGAGCATGGTGGCCGGCACCAGTGTGCGGTGGTCGGAGGTACCGGTAAGCAGGCGGGCGATATGCGGCACCGCCAGGCCAATGAAGGATATCGGGCCGCAGAATGCGGTCACGACGGCTGTCATCAGACCGGTACACAACAGAACATTAATCCGGGTACTCCTGACATTGACTCCGAGGTTGGCGGCATATCTCTCTCCGAGCAGCAGGGCATTGAGCGGCTTTACAAGCAGCTGCGTCCACAGCAGACCGATACAGGACACCGCAGCGAAAAACGGAAGCTGCGCCGATGATACCGCCGAGAAATCGCCCATGCCCCACATCGCGAACTGCCTCACCTTGTCGGCAGATGCGTAGTAATTAAGTATGGAAATGCAGGAAGACACCAGATAGCCGACCATGATACCTATTATGAGCAGCATCACGCTGGAGGACACTTTCCTGGAGAAGAATACGATCACCGCCAGTATCATGCAGGCTCCGAGCATGGCTCCGGCCACCGTGGCCAAATAGCCTCCGAGAGAGCCGACAGTGCCCCCGAAGGCCAGCATCACCAGTGCGACACCCAGATTGGCACCGTCGCTTATGCCCAGGATGGAAGGACCTGCCAGCGGATTGCGGAAAAGGGTTTGGAGCAGCAGACCGCTCACGGCCAGGGCAGCTCCGGCAAGCAGAGCCGTAACCATCTGCGGAAGACGAGAGCCGAGGAGGATTATACCCCACACCTGGTTGTCATTTCCGCCGCCCGTGATAGTATTCCAAACGGCCGACGGCGGAACCGGAACCGCACCATAGAACATATTGCCGGCAGCAAGACAGACAAGCAGCGGCAGCAGGACATAATATATGCGGCGGCTACGACCTGACATGATGCTTGCTGTTGAGATAGCGCTTACCGTAAACTATACCGCACACATAGCGGAATATGATGATTATCAGGAAAAGCAACAGGATGGACGACTCATAGAAAAGCCTCTGGGCTATCGTTCCCCTGGCCGTCATCTCCTCCGAGTCCATATTGACAGTGCGGCTCACATCGTCAGGAGAGAAGCGCCATCCCGCCCACTTCCGGACCACCATGCCGTCATCCACCAGCATGACTCCTCCGTTGGAGCGGACCATCGATATCAGGGTCTTGTAGTCTCCGGTCACCATCGAGCGTCCGATACCCGGATATTGAGCCGACACCGAGTCCATAAAGGCATCTGCCACAGGTACGGCCACAAAACTTCTTCCACCATGTGCCGATATCGAATCCATACATACCGATATTTTGTTCCAATATACCGAATCCTTGCCCTCCGGACTGAAAACGGAAAACACAAATACCGGCCTGTCGGAATTGACTATTTCCTCCGTAACAACCGTTCCGTCAGAACGGGACAGCGTCATGTCAAAAAGCAGGTCCCGCTCATCTCCGAGATACTCGGTCTCACTTTCCACATAAGTCCAGTCGCTCCCTGGCAGACTGTCTATGGAAAATGCCTCCCGGCGTCCGTCCTTCTCATATATGAACCGTGTCTCGAAATTATCAGCATCGGTTATCTCATACAGCTTCATGGAAAGATTTGTACCGACTTTGAAATTGCCGAAATCCAGCAACGGAACATTGACATAGGAGTACACGGTGCAGAACAGCGCCAACAAACCGTATACAGCCAGAAAAGCCCATTCCGCAGGGGCAGGAGCCACCGGCCGGAATTTTTTCCGGAACAGGAACACAGGTATGATGCACGCCAGCAGAATCACATTTTTGACAAATGTCTCCCACATGGAAAGATGCACGGCCTGACCGAAGCATCCGCAATCCTCAATGGCTCCGAATACGGCCATAAAAAATGTAAGTACCGTAAAGAAGATCATCATGACAAGGCCGGCAACAGACGCCGCCCTCATCCTAACGCACATAAACACCGCTATGCCTATAAGGAACTCAAGCAGGGACAAGGCCATGCCGAAAGGCACGGAACCGAAACTCAGAAAGCCCAGATGCATCGTCCGTAGATACTCCTCCACTATCAGACCTGTCCCGACAGGATCCGTCAGTTTGAAAAATCCCGACAGGATGAATGTGACCCCGAACACCAGACGGAGAAGAAACATGAGTACTCTAAGAAATCTCATAGCACTTTCTTTATAAGTTCGAATACTTTCTCCGCAGGCAGCATCCTCCCGTCTTCTCCGGTACAGTCCACCCTGAGGAAATCATTATCGTACCCGCACAAACGAAGATAGACATCCCGGACCTTTTTCTGAAAGGACATATCAGCCTCATGTATGTCATCAGCTCCGCGAAGATACTCCCTGTCAGAGCCCTCTCTCGAATCCGCCAGTCTTTCTCTCACAAATGAGATCGGCACATCAAGGAATATATTCAGATCCGGACGCGGAATGCCATAAGTACCATACTCAGTATCGAGAATCCATTGCTGAAGCTCCAGCGAACGGTCAGCATCATCTATCTTGGCGCACTGGAAAGCGATATTGGAATACACATATCTGTCCAACAGCACTGTACGTCCTTCGTCCAGCCACTTCCTTATCTTTCCGGAAGCATCCCTGCGGTCCTCGGCGAAAAGCAGCGCCACTATCATCGGATGCACCTGGTCTATCCGGCCGAACTCTCCCCGGAGAAAACGGGCTATCATGTCCCCGATTACCGGGGTATCAAACCGGGGAAAATGCAACTGCTCCGGCTCACGGCCCGTACGGACGGCCAGATAGTTCCGGACATTGGCCACCTGCGTGGACTTTCCGGAGCCGTCAAGTCCTTCTATTACTATCAGCATGACTTCCTTTTTGATGAAACTTTGCAAATGTACAAAATTTATCAGCTATATTTGTGTTTTAATCAAATTACACCATGCTTACATCGATTTCTCCTATAGACGGAAGGTACTACAGACAGGTCAGCGACCTTTCCTCCTACTATTCGGAATTTGCCCTGATAAGATATAGGGTAAGAGTTGAGATAGAGTATTTCATAGCCCTTTGCGAGCTTCCTCTGCCACAGCTGGAAGGCTTTGACAGCGGTCTTTTCGACACCCTGCGCGGCATTTACCGCGACATGACGGAAGACGATGCCGCAGAAGTGAAAGAAATAGAAAAAACCACCAACCACGATGTCAAGGCCGTGGAATACTATATTAAAAGGAGATTCGACAGCCTCGGCATCGATCCGCGATATAAGGAATTCGTTCACTTCGGCCTCACTTCGCAGGACATCAACAATACTGCCGTGCCGCTCAGCCTGATGGAAGGCATCCAGGATGTCTACCTGCCCCAGCTTTACGAGGTGCTCAACGCCCTCGACAACATGGCCGAGCAATGGAAAGACATCCCAATGCTGGCCCACACCCACGGCCAACCCGCTTCCCCTACCCGTCTGGGCAAGGAAATCGCTGTATTCACGGCAAGACTGCGCGAACAACAAAAGATGCTCCTGGCCGTACCGTTCTCGGCCAAGTTCGGTGGAGCCACCGGTAACTTCAACGCTCATTTCGCAGCTTATCCGGACATAGACTGGAACGCATTCGCAGCAGACTTCGTGGAGGACCGCCTTGGCCTGAAACGCTCATATCCTACCACTCAGATAGAGCATTACGACAATACGGCGGCTCTGTTCGACGCCATGAAAAGAATTAACAATATCCTCGTGGACCTGTGCCGAGACATGTGGACCTACATATCCATGGAGTATTTCAAGCAGAAAATCAAGGAAGGCGAGGTAGGTTCGTCCGCCATGCCACACAAAGTCAACCCCATCGACTTCGAGAACGCCGAGGGCAATCTGCTTATGGCCAACGCCGTCTGCGAGTTTCTCGCATCCAAGCTACCCATATCGCGCCTGCAGCGGGACCTGACGGATTCCACGACACTGCGCAATGTAGGCGTTCCCATCGCACACACAGTCATAGCACTCAAATCCCTTCAGAAGGGCCTCGGCAAGCTGATACTCAACAAAGACGCCATCGAGCGCGACCTGTCTGACAACTGGGAGGTAGTAGCCGAGGGCATCCAGACCATACTCCGCCGCGAGGGATACCCCAATCCATACGAGACTCTCAAAGCACTGACCCGTACCGGCCAGGCCGTCTCGGACAGGACCATACGTGAGTTCATCGACTCTCTGAATATATCGGAGCAGGTCAAGGACGAGCTCCGCAGACTCACCCCGTTCAACTATACCGGAAGATAACAGCATATGAGAAAACTGGCACTGACCCTCATATTCGCAGCCATAACGGCCGTAACGGCCATTGCGGATACTGCAAAGGTTGATTATGACACATATTTCTCTTCTGACCGCCTCAGGCTGGATTTCATTCTCGCCGGTGACGCAAAGCACCAGGAGGCATTTCTGGCCGGACTGAAAAAAGAATGCCGGTGGGCCGGCTCTCCCGAGTCGCTTATCGACCCGTTCCGGTACGGTGAATATATGTTCGAGGCATGGGTGGGAGACACGCTTATATATTCGAAAGGATTCTCCACTCTTTTTCTTGAATGGAGATCCACTCCCGAGGCCACGCATGTACAGAAAGCCTTCACCCAGACCGTATGGATGCCGTTCCCGAAACGGGAAATCACCGTCACACTGTCGGAAAGGGTTAAGTCCACCGGAGAGTTCAGACGATTATTCTCGTGTGCCGTCGATCCGGACGACGCACTCATAAGTCCGGAGCCAGGAACCGAATCGGTCATCACCCCGCTCCTTACATCCGGCGACATGAGCCGCAAGGTAGACCTGTTGTTTGTGGCCGAAGGATATACAGCTGAGGAGATGGACAAGTTCCACGACGACTGCCGCCGTTTCATGGACTATCTTTTCTCTATGGAGCCTTACCGCTCCCGCAAGGGCGACTTCAATGTCTCGGCTCTGGACGTGATATCCGAGGACAGCGGAACGGACATCCCGCACCAGGGAATCTGGAAAAAGACCGCCCTGAACTCCAATTTCTATACATTCTACATGGACAGGTACCTCACCGTATCGGACTACAGAAGCATAGCCGACCATCTGTCCGGCGCCCCGTTTGACGCTTTTGTCATCATAGCCAATGAAAGCAAATACGGAGGAGGAGGCATATACAACTCCTACGCCCTCGGTACCTCCGACCACAAGTTCTCGAAGGAAGTCTTCATCCATGAGTTCGGACACAGCTTCGCCGGACTTGGAGACGAGTATTTCGATTCTGAAGTCGCATTCGACGAATTCTACAATCTGAGCGTCGAGCCATGGGAGCCGAACATAACCACCTTAGTTGATTTCAGCCGCAAATGGAAGGATATGATCGACTCAGGAGAATGGGACAAGGAAAGCGTCGGCCTGCATGAAGGAGGCGGATACATGGCCAAAGGCGTCTACCGCTCCCGTGACAACTGCCGCATGAGGACCAATACGGCCGGAGACTTCTGTCCCGTATGCCGGAGAGCCATCAGCCGCATGATCGACTACTATTGCAGATAATGACCATCAGGCCATACAGATACTACCTGATAGACCTGGACCGGACTCTCTGGGACTTCGACAGCAACTCCGAACACGCTATCGGTCTGCTCGTCTCCCACAATCCGGTGCTTCTAAAGGCCATACAGGAAAAAGAAGGGTGTGGGGAAGATTCCCTGCACCGTTTCTTTATGCGCTACGATGCGCTCAACCACCGGCTCTGGGCCATGTATGAAAAGGGAGAGATGACCAAGGAGGACCTGCGGTGGAAGAGGTTCTACGAGGCATTCCGATGGTACGGAGTGGAGGACGAGGCCATGGCACGGCAATTCGGGGCAGACTATCTCGAACAGATGGTCTGCGAGAACAGGCTGATGCCCGGAGCAAGGGAAATGCTTGAGGCCATACGCTCGGCCGGAGGCAAAATGGCAGTCCTCAGCAACGGTTTCCGGGAAGTGCAGTACCGCAAGCTGCATGGAGCCGGCATCTCGGAATATTTCTCCACCGTCGTTGTCTCTGAGGAGGCCGGCTGCCTCAAGCCCAGGCCGGGCATCTTCGCATATGCATTGGAGACCCTGTCCGGCATAAAACGCACGGACGGAGACAGATGGAGAGAAGCGAAAAGGGCCGCCCTCATGATCGGGGACGACCCTGTAAACGACATTGAAGGAGCACAGATATTCGGTATCGACCAGTTCTACTACAATCACAAAGGGCACAAGGCCATCTCCCATGCCACCTACGAATCCCCCGACCTCGCCCCGCTCTACGAATAATCCACCCACAACAACGGCAGCATTATTCCGCAATTCTCTGCCGTTGCGGAACAATATGACAAAAGGAATACTCTGAAAAGCGTAATCGCCCGTGATTCCGTGAACGGGAGGGGCCCGCTGCGAAGCAGTGGGAGGGATAGCGCCGCAGGCGCGTACTTTTCAGAGTATTCCTTTTGTCATGCTGGGCGACATGCAAAACATTCTTTAGAACAGGTCGTCCATGAGGCGGTCGAGGTCGCGCCTCTCCTTTTTGGTGGGACGGCCTGTGCCTCTGTCGCGCCGGATGTATATTGTCTCGAACGGAGCGTTGAGCTTGTCCAGCTCCTCCTGAGGAGTGATATCCTCCGCAAACTCAGGCACCAGCTTGGCTCCGACACGGTTGCCGACGGGCAATATTACCTTGTACTGGAAATGCACGCTTCCTTTGCGGACAGACACCACATCCCCGGCCTTGATATCCCTGGACGCCTTTGACTCCGTCCCGTTGACCGACACCTTACCGCTGCGGCAGGCATCGGCGGCCTCTGTCCGTGTCTTGTAGACTCTTATCGCCCACAAGTATTTATCCAGACGAACCTGCGCTTCCATAGACTATTCCTTTATATAATCGTCCTTCTCCTCCGTCTTGCCTATATAGACTTCCATGAGCTTGGTTCCCGGCACTGAAGGAGCCAGCACGAATTCAGACATTGCCGCAGGAACCAGTATCCACTCTCCGCGCAGCAATGTGTAATTCTCCTTGCTGTCTGACGGTGTAAGCGAAGCCTCGCCCTCCAGACAAGAATAGAGGATAAAACTCTCGTAACGGTCCGGCCAGATACGCACTGGAGCGCTGAGATTAAGTTCATTGGCTATAAAATACTTGCTTGTCACCAGACGTTTGGACGGTGCGTCTCCGCCGGCGGGCACAAATGCGCTGCCGTCATATTTTCTGTAATTGATACAGCTCAGAGCCTGGTCCACGTGCATCTGACGGGCCGTCGCCGGATTGTTCTCCCGACCCCAGTCGTAGATACGGTAAGTCACATCGGAAAGCTGCTGTATCTCGGCTATCGCCAGGCCGCCTCCGGCCGAATGCACAGTGCCGGCTTCTATGAAAAAGAAATCGCCCTTGTGCGGAGTCACGACATTCAGCACCTCTTCCAGAGTACCGGCGGCGCAGCGGTCAAGAAACTCGCGCACATCCATATCCTTGTTGAATCCCATGTAGATCCTGGCATCGGGATCGGCATCGAGGACATACCAGGCCTCTGTCTTGCCATAGGAATTGTGCCTGTCGAAAGCCGTCTCGTCATCAGGATGCACCTGCACAGACAGTCTGTCCGAGATATCGAGCAGCTTGACCAGTATCGGGAACTCGTTGCCGAAACGCTTGTAGTTGTCATCTCCGACAATCTCGTCCATATAGGTCTCGATGACATCGAATAGAGGATTGCCGTCCAGCCAGCCTCCGGCTATCATGGAACTGTCCTCCTCAAAACCTGAAATCTCCCAGCTTTCGCCTATCACTTTCTCCGGATCGAACGGCTTGTTGAACTGAGTGGCCAAACGATGACCGCCCCAGACCCTCTCCTTGGGCTCGGGCACGAATTTTAAGGGATATATCGCTTTTTTCATTGTATGTTGGTATGACTTGATGACACTGACTTATTGATTATCAACACTCCTGACACAGCAATCACAAAAGAGGCAGCCAACAGAGGATAGAAGAGGCCTTCTCCCACTATATCCTGCATGCTGCCCTCCAATGCCGTCTGCACTCCCAATACCTTAGCCACCACTATCGTCAATGTGTTGTTGACCGCATGAAGCGACACCACGGTCCAGTAACTGCGTGTCCTGTAATAAATCCAACCGAAGAGGCAGCCCATGGCAAATGCGGGCAGAGCCTGCCACGGATTGAGATGAGCCACTGCAAACAGAAGCGAGGACCAAGCCACAGCTTTCCATGCGCTCATTCTGCGCAGAAGCCCTGAAAGAATTATCCTTCTGAACATCAGCTCCTCAAGCAAAGGAGCCGCTACACTGACAGTAAGAAGGGTCCACACTACATCCCTTCCGTACATGGCCGCGAACGCAATCTCTACCTGTGGCGGCATCTTCAGCTCGAATGGAACAGAACTGAGCAGATATATCACAGCCAGTTCCACCATAACCGCCAAAGGTATGAAAAGCCACGGCCCCAAGGTACCGAACGAGACGGATACCGGCCGGAGAAGACTGTCACACTTCCGTCTGCCCGGAAACAGGCAGTAGGCTACCGCCGGCACGAATGACAGAACATACACAAAAGGCATGTACATGTCCCCGTAAAGACCGGCAGCTCCCTGAATAAGCGATGCAGCCACCTGGCCTATGACTATAAGCAGGAGAATCAGCCACGACTCCCCGAGACCAGGAACGATGCATCTTATTTTTTTCATACGGAAACAAAAATTTTTCAAATATAGTGATATTAATGATAACTTTGCACCACTATGCCGGAAACATCAGAAAAGCCCAAAAACAGACCCGTAAGAGTAATCATGAACAAGTACTTCATCGTGACCGTACTTTTTATGGTCGTAGTGCTGGCCGTAGACCGCAACAATGTAATCAGGTGGGCAGGAGACTATATACAGGTGCAGCGGCAGGAGAAAGCCATCAGACAGTACCGCAATGATATAAAAGCCATCGACGGCAAGCTCAAGGAGCTTACATCGGACCGCGATTCGTTAGAAAAGTTCGCAAGAGAGCAGTATTTCTTCCAAAAAAAGGACGAGGAAGTATTTATTGTCGATTGAACTGGGTCATCGTACGCTCTATACCGGCCAGCCCGAATGACTTGACGGCCTCCACGGCTCTCTCCCGTATCTCGGGAAGCTGCTTTTCCTCCTCTTCATCCCACTTCCCCAAGACGAAATCTACCTGCAGGCCGCGGCCCATATGCGAGCCTATGCCTACACGCAGACGCGGATAGTCCTGCGTTCCCAACATCTCCGCGATGTTGGCCAGACCGTTGTGGCCGCCGGCACTTCCGCCCTTGCGCATACGCATGGCTCCGAACGGCAGATTCATGTCGTCGGCTATGACCAGCAGATTCTCCACCGGGATATTCTTTTTTTCCAGCCAGTACGCCACAGCCTTGCCGCTCAGGTTCATGTATGTGGAAGGCTTCAGCAGGACAAATGTGCGTCCCTTGAGCCGGATCTCCGCCATATCCCCGTAACGGACTGTCGTAAAAAGAGTATTGGACGCCTGTGCCCAGGTGTCCAATACCGAAAATCCCATATTGTGGCGGGTACCTTCGTATTCGTACCCAATATTTCCAAGCCCGACTATGAGAAAGGTCATGAGCTGAAATATGATTACTGAGCGGGTGTTGCAGCTGCCTCTGCTGCAGTAGCCTCCTCCTCGTCAGCAGCAGCCATTGCCGCACGGGTATGCTTGACTGTGCAGACACCTGTAGTCTTGGGGCTGACTATGCGGACACCCTCGAATGAAAGGTCTCCGGCCACAATCTGCTTGCCGAGCCTGAGGTTGGTGATGTCGATATCCAGAACATCGGGAATCTGATCGGGCAGACCGGACACTCTGAGCTTACGGGCCTCGATGAGGAGCTTACCGCCGGCTTTCACTCCTGCGCAGTTTCCGAAGATGTTGAGAGGCACCTCTATGGTCACAGGCTTGTCAGCCGATATGGCCAGGAAATCAGCATGTACTGTATTGTCCGTCACAGGATGGAACTGAAGCTCGTGCATGACTGCAAGATAGTTCTTTCCGTCGATGTCGAGATCCACGATATAGCTGTTGGGGGTATGGGTCAGAGCCTTGAGATCTCTGGAATCCACTGAGAAAAGCACGTTTTCCATGCCGTTTCCATAAAGTACGCAGGGTACCAGACCCTCTCTTCTGATGCTCTTTGTTAAGGACTTACGGCCCTTTGTCCTTGCCTGGCCGTGTAAAGTAATGTGTTTCATGTGTTTAATTAAAAATGTGTTACTCAGTCCGGGCTTTCCGGACCCCATTGCACAAAAAGGCTTGGCCTTTTGGGGTTGCAAAAGTAGTTATTTTTTAATCTTTGGCAAAAATTTTGTATCTTGCATGAAAGTTTTTAACACCACTATTATCATGGAAAAGAAATGGAGATGCACAGTATGCGGTTATGTGCACACAGGAGCTACCCCTCCTGAGAAATGTCCTCTCTGCAAGGCGCCCGCAAGCAAGTTTGTAGAGATTAAGGAAGAAGCCAATGAGATCTCTTGGGCTGACGGTCACACTCTCGGAGTGGCCAAAGGCTGCGACAAGGAAATATGGGAAGGCCTGCAGACACACTTCGCAGGCGAATGCTCCGAAGTAGGCATGTACATCGCCATGAGCCGTCAGGCTGACAGGGAAGGCTATCCCGAGATCGCCGAGGCTTACCGCCGTATCGCTTACGAGGAGGCCGATCACGCCGCGAGATTCGCAGAGCTGCTCGGAGAAGTCGTATGGGACACCAAGACCAACCTCGAGAAGAGAATGCATGCCGAGGCCGACGCCTGCGCCGACAAGAAACGCATCGCTACCCGCGCCAAGGAGCTCAATTACGATGCCATCCACGACACCGTTCATGAGATGTGCAAGGACGAGGCCCGTCACGGCCAGGCATTCGAGGGACTCTACAAGAGATTTTTCGGGGACAAGAAGTAAATTACTCGACCATCATCACCGCCTTATTCCAGGCGAGGGTCTTGTAATACTCATCTAAGACTGGATTTTCGGGATTCGGAATGTAAGTACTGAGTCCCGAAAATTTTTTTATGGAGAACTGCGGATAGCCTCCGAGGACGAAATCCTCCGTACTCCATTTGCAGACCACAGCCTGTTCCATATTGGAACGGAACACATCATACACGCTTCTCGACTGACCGTCGGCAGTATCACGCGGAGCTATCCTGGAAATGAAGTCATCAAGATCATAGAACCAGTGACGGTTCAGTCTGAAGTACCCCTGCACCGAATCCATATCAAGGGCAGGTATCGCAGCCCTTGAGGCCAGAAAGATATCCAGGCAGCTCGCTGCCAGGTCGTTGAGCCTACGGGTATCAATCATGGCCACTGTCGCCCCGTCATTTTGATAGTGCTCATAATAAAGCCGGCATATATCCTCCAAACTGTTTCTCTGTCCGAAAAGCAGCCCCGTTATACTCTGATACGGAAAACCGTTGGCAAGCACCTCCGCGGCGGAGACGATAAGGTAGTCACAGCAATCCTTAAGCTCATAGGCCACTTCTATCCCTCCCATCAGGCATGCGTCGATAAGTATATAGGTATAATGCTCCGGCAGGGCCGCCGCAAGATTCCGGATATCCATCTCATAACCCCCGTCAGTCCCGAACGACTTGACATAAGAGGCATAGGGGTCGGCTTCCACTCCCCACTGCTGCAATGGATTGCCATCAGCATCCACGGGCTCGGAGTAGTATCCGGGAGGCACCCATCCGGTACCGTGAGACCAAAGGACAAGACCATACTCGTCGGCCGGAAAAAGGGATGAGGCATAAGCGAGCACAGAGCGCATCACCGAATCCGAACAGGAGTTATGGTCCTCGTATTCAACCAGCGTCTCGGTATTGACCACACCGAAACGGTCCTTGCTAAGCCGCATCAGTCTCGGCCTCTCCCCGCTGATATCGGTGTAAACGAGCAGCACATCCCCCTCTCCCCTGTCACAATAATACGGTACGCCTCCGCGGGCCATGTCATCGAGGTTGCGTCTCGCAAATGACGCCAGGTTATTGTCGGCGGCCATGTAGACTATTACCGTACGGCCCGTACCCGCATCACCCTGCTCATATACACTGCAGGCATGCAGCAGACACACCGCACAGAATGCGATCAGCACTTTATATGTCCTTTTCAGTAAAACAGACATTATTTTTCCTATTTCGAGGGCAAATATAGAATTTATTTCGTATTTTTGTAATTATTCATCTAAAGAGGCATAATTATGAAAACTGACAGTCTTTTCACATTCCTCGGCGGCGTTCTGGTAGGAGCGGCCGTGGCTATTCTTTTTGCACCTGACTCCGGAGAGGAGACCCGCAAAAAGATAAAGAACACTTTTGACAAGGAATACCAGGGGCTGAAAGACAGACTCGGCAATTTCTGCAAACCGGAAACTGAAACAGAGGGAGAGCCTCAGGAATAGCGATGGCTGAGCAGAACACCAACAGCAACAACCCTTTCGGAGACCTGTTCTCCTCCATCAAGGGATACATCGACTTGAGGATAGACGAGATAAAGCTCGCCCTTGCCGAGAACCTTGCTAAGATTTTCAGCAGGATTATCTTTTTCTTCCTGTTCTTCATCCTCATAGGCGTAGTCCTGGGCATATTGGCGTCAGCTCTGAGCTCCTGGCTCGGAGTCCTTACAGGAGACAAGACCATCGGTCTGCTCATCACCGCAGGCGTGTTCGTACTGATCATCCTCGTGCTATACCTTTTCAAGGACAGATTTCTGATCAACAGCCCATTGAGAATGTTTTTAAGAATGTTTTTCGACCACAAGAAAGATGGAAAAGAACAATAGAGTCGCCAGTTTCGATTACAAGGACATCCGCAATCTCCAGGATCTGCGGCGCTGCAAGAGGCTTCTGTCCTCACGCATTGAGCATCAGGAAATCATGGTGATGTACAAGCTGCGCTGCGCCTGGGACTTCGTATCCCCCTCCAACCTCATAGACATGGGTTGCAGGGCCATTGCTTCACACAACTCATCGTTCAACCTCATCTACAGGACTGTTGATTTCATCAGGGGCTTCATCAACATCAGAAAGTCAAGATAAGCACAGGTCAGACCCATGAAGATAATTATCGCCGGAGCCGGGGAGATCGGGAGCCACCTCGCCAAGATGCTGAGCATGGAGTTCCATGAGATTACGGTCATAAGCCCCAACGAGGAGGATTTGGAGAGAATCAGCAGCGAGGCCGACATAATCACTGTTGAAGGACATTCATCCTCCATAGAGACGCTTCAGAAGGCCGGCATACATAAAGCGGACCTGTTCATCGCAGTCAACCCGGACTCGGAGCAGGACATCAATATCGTCTCTGCCATCCTCGCCAAGAGACTGGGCGCCAAGAAAGTCACCGCCCGCATCGACAACGAGGAATATCAGAAAAATGACAACCGGATCGTGTTCACCGATCTCGGTATAGATTCGCTTTTCTATCCCGAGAAGATCGCCGCGACCGAAATCGTGAATCTGCTCAAGCAGAATACAGCCTCGGAATTCATGAGCTACTCCCACGGCAAGCTGCAACTTATAGTGTACAAGCTCGAGGAGTGCTCGCCTATGGTGAACAGGACGGTGGGAGAACTTAAGGAACGGACGCAGAATCTTTTCAGGTCCGTAGCCATATCCCGGGACGGCAACACCATCATACCCAAAAGCGCCACCCGCTTCAAGACCGGAGATGTAGTGTATCTCGTTTCCAAGAAAGAAGGCCTTGAACAGGCGCTCTCCCTGTCGGGCAAGTCCAAGGTATCTGTAAAAAATCTGATGATACTCGGAGGCGGACGCATAGGCGAGATGGTAGCAAAAGCCATGGAGAGACAGGCCGAGAACATAAAACTGATAGAGCTCAGCCCCGACAAATGCCACCATCTGTCAGAAGTAATGGCCAAGAGTCTGGTCATCAACGGTGACGGCCGCAACTCCGACCTGCTGATGGAAGAGGGCATCCGGGACATGGAGGCATTCGTGGCCGTGACGAGCAGTTCCGAGACCAACATCCTCTCGTGCGTCGTTGCGAAAAGGATGGGTGTTCCGAAAGTCATCGCAGAAGTGGAGAATTTCGAATACATAAAACTGGCCGAGGAGATGGGAGTTGATTCCGTCATCAACAAGAAGCTCATCACGGCCGGCAAGATATTCCGGTTCACCCTTTCCAACAAAGTCCGCTCAATCAAGGTCCTCAACGGCACCGACGCGGTAGTCCTTGAATTTATAGTAAACACCAACAGCAAGATAACCACAGGCAAGCTCAAAGACCTGCACTTTCCTGACAACGCCATCATCGGAGGCTTCGTCAGGGGCAACGAGAGCTTCATAGCAGACAGCGAGAGCACCATCCGGCCCTACGACCAGGTGGTCGTGTTCGCCAATCCTGAGGCCGTGGACAAAGTAGACAAATTCTTTTTATAAATTTTAAATACAAGAAAATGATACAGTTTAAATTCCCCGTATCCGGCAAGACACGCACAGAGCACGACCTGCTCGGATATAAAGAAGTACCCGAAGAGGCCCTCTTCGGCATCCAGACACTCAGATGCATCGAGAATTTCGACATCAGCAACTATCACCTCTGCGACTACCCTGAGTTCATCAAGGCCTTCGGTATCGTAAAGATGGCCGCCATAAAGGCAAATCACAAGCTCGGACTCGTTTCCGACGAGGTATGCAACGCCGTATCGCAGGCTTGCCAGGAACTTATAGACGGCAAGCATCTGGAGTTCTTCCCCATCGACATGATGCAGGGCGGCGCCGGCACCAGCATGAACATGAATGCCAATGAGGTCATCGCCAACCGTGCCCTGGAGATCATGGGACACAAGAGAGGCGAATACCAGTACTGCCATCCCAACGACCATGTCAACATGGCTCAGTCCACCAACGACGCATATCCCAGCGCTATGCATCTCGGACTGTACTTCATCAACGAAAGAGTACAGGAGACACTCAAGGAGCTTATCAAGGCTTTCGAGGACAAGAAAAAGGCCTTCGCGCACATCATCAAGATGGGCCGTACCCAGCTTCAGGACGCCGTGCCCATGACCCTCGGACAGTCTTTCGGCGCTTTCGCAGACGCCATGAAGCATGAGGCCGCAAGGCTCCAGAAAGCCGCTGACGAGTTCCTCTACACCAACATGGGCGCCACGGCCATCGGAACCGGCATCACCGCCGAGCCCGGCTATGCGAAGATCTGCACCGATTATCTCCGCGAGATTTCCGGCCTGGACATCAAGCTGTCACGCAACCTTATCGAGGCCACACACGACACATCCTGCATGGTAGCTTATTCATCAGCCCTGAAATCCATCGCCATCAGACTGTCCAAGATATGCAACGACCTGCGTCTGATGTCTTCCGGTCCCCGCACTGGTATCGAGGAGATCAAGTTGCCTCCCAAGCAGCCCGGTTCGTCCATCATGCCCGGTAAGGTCAATCCCGTCATCCCCGAGGTGGTCAACCAGATCTGCTTCAAGGTCATCGGCAACGATTTCGCGGTAACCATGGCTTCAGAGGCCGCACAGCTCGAGCTCAATGTGATGGAGCCCGTAATGGTCGAGTCTCTCGTAGAGTCCGCCACATGGATGAGCCGCGCCTTCAGCACCCTCCGTATCGAATGTATCGAGGGTATCGAGGCCAACAGGAAGCACTGCGAGGAACAGGTTAAGCACAGCATCGGCATCGTGACAGCCCTCAAGCCCTACATCGGCTACTCCAACTGCACAGAGATAGCCAAGGAGGCTCTTGAATCCGGCAAAAGCGTCTACGACCTCGTGCTCGAGCGCAAGCTCCTCACCAAGAAACAGCTCGATGTCATACTCAATCCCAAGAATATGATTCACCCGAGCATGATTGAGGAAATCAGAACGAATGATTAAATCCGGCGATTACCGCCCATTGGCCGCGGATGCCGAATCCGGCATCCAGCCGGAACACGAGACCGGCGAATGAAAGACGATACCCTGCCCCGTAAGTCGGCAGGGTATTTTTTATATCGAACCTCCTGGTCGAGGGGAATACATTTCCGGCTCCGCCCCACGCCACTACTCCGTGACACCCGTATATATGCTGACGGAGCTCGAGCTGCACTGAAAGCAGATTCCTGTCCCTGTAACGGCCCTGATAATAGCCCCTCATCCGGACATCCCCTCCCGCATCGGGCCACATCGTCCAAGGCGAACCACAGGTACTGAGATTGCCGTACAGATCCACGGCCATGACACAGCCGCGCCACAGACCTGCATAGAAATCAGCAGTCACTTCGGCACGGTAGAACGGACCGTTGCCTGAAAGAGGGATATTTGCACTTTGCTCCAGTTCCACAAACATGCCGCGGGAAGGAGACAGCATTTCATCACGGGAATCATAACTTACAATAAAGCCCACGGATGCATAATGGGTCGTCAAAGGACAGCCGTCTATCAGCCACGGAGACGAGAAATTCCCGGCACTGTAATAGTCATAGGCCGCCATCGCACCTATCCTCATACCGGATACCCCGCTGTAGAGGAAATCCGCCCTCACCCCGGCCCTCATGGCCGTGAACGAGCTTCTGTTGGCATTATCGGAAGCACAAGCATACCCCAAGCCCCAGAAAGAACGCGGACTGTATAAAAACCTCGCCTTATAGTCTATCATGAAATGTCCGCCGGGAGAATACCATGTGCCGGTTACCACAGCCGCGGCAGACAGATTGGTCGAGAGCATAGCCGTGGCTCCCACACTGGATAAAGGCAGAAGAGTATCGGCAGATGTCCTGTATGTTCCGACAAAGCCGCCCATGGCCGTAAACTGCGTTTCCTGCGTATACAGAACGCCATATAACGGCAATGCCTTGAAATCACACCGTGACGGACGCTTCGCCCGTTGCGCCGGATGCGTCCGGTAGTACATTTCCACCGAATCCCTGACCCTGGCTACATAAGCGGAATCATAATCCTGGGCCGCTCCGGACAGCGCCACTGCCATGACCGCAGTCAACACGGCCACAATCCGTCCGACAGACCGCATCCGTCAATATACCAGTTTGAAATTGTCCACCCAGAATGTATTGCCGAGTCCGCCGTGAAAAGCCTCTCCGCAGCTTGAGGATATCCAGATTATGATATGAGTGGGATCCTCATCCGGCCCGGCCCAGCCGTTCTCCTCTATCTCCACTATCCGGCCTTTGCTGTTGCGGCAATAATATACGATATCCCCGTTCTTCAGATCCATGTCGGGTGTAAACCACGGCTCCCGAGAAATATCCCCGTAATGAATGTCAAGAGTCTCCCCGTTGACCCATTCCGGCTGGCTCTCGGTAAACAGCCTGAAGGCAGTACCTACCCTCTTGGCCGTCACATTGCCGTCCTCATCCTCACTACGGCGCTGCAGATATACAGCGATGAAGGCATAGTCCTTACCGCCAAGATTCTTCTTCGCCGAGAATCCGGTACTTTTTATTATCGGGTTGCCCACATCCGCCTTATAGTCATACTGAACGGCCACCGGATGCCCGGTGAACGGAACTCCGCAGTCCATCTTGGTATAAGCGCTCTTGGTATCGCGGATAGGCTCGTTGAAATAACCGGAGAGTATGGTACCCTGTACGAGCACCTCCATATCTATGAATCCGAGAGCCCGTACTTTCTCCATGACTACCGACAGCCTCGCGCAGTAACCGTCACCGCGCCGCTCGGGGAACACCGAATTGCTGCCCTTGATCACTCCCATCACATCCGCCATGATATTGCACGGAGAAAACACATCCTCCCTGCGGACAGGACAAGGATCCTGCCCCCTCAGCGTCTCACCTTCGGAGAGCTTGTATATTTTCTTGACATTGCCGCCTATTATTCCGGACTCCTTAAGCTCATACACGCGCCAGTGGTCAAACTTACCTTTCTCGCTGATCAGAGAGTCCACCGCGCCCTCTGCACTCAAGCCCCAGGGGACAAGCATCAGCAACGCTATGCCTATAATTTTAAATTTTATAAATCTTTTCATACATTTGCATAGTAACTTCCGATTTGCAAATTTAAGAAAATGCGTTCAATCTGCCTCATATTTCTACTATTGATATCTGTCCGGACAGCATTGGCCGTCAAGGCGTACCCATATCCGATAAAGGTACAACAACCTGACGGAAGCATCATTACCATCACCTTACATGGAGATGAGTTCCATCATTACGCACTCACTCCGGAGGGCATGAGAGTTGTCCGCAACGATAACGGCTTCCTCACACGCCAGGGAACGGCCAAAACCGCCACGGCACTGCACGAGAGCATCAGAGCACACAACATCAATCGCCTGAATGCCTCCGGCGGCATTCCTGTCCTCAGTCCCGCGGTTACCGGACAAGTGCGCATACTCGTAATTCCTGTGGAATTCGCAGATATAAGGTTCTCCGTCGAAGATCCGCAAAGCCACTTCGACGCCATGATGAATACCACCGGATACTCCGGAAACGGAGGAACAGGCTCGGTCAAGGACTACTTCGCCGCCAATATTCCGGACAGGGACTTTATATTCGATGTATGTGCTCCGGTACAGCTGAGCAAGTCTTATTCGTACTATGGAAGCAACGATGTCAGCACCCCGTCCGTAATCACCTACGACGCAAATCTTGCGGAGATGGTAAGCGAGGCCTGCACCCTTGCAGACAGCGAAGTGGACTTCTCCCGGTACGACAACGACGGAGACGGCAACGCGGACTATATATTCCTGTATGTGGCGGGGCACAACGAGGCCGAGAGCGGGGACGACAACGCCATCTGGCCGCAGACCAACAACATAAGTTCCAAAGGGTTACGGCTTGACGGCACGGGAATAGGGCTTTTCTCCTGTTCCTCAGAACTTAGCGGCGGAAACATCGGCTCCGACATCATCTACGCAGGCATAGGCACTTTCTGCCACGAATTCTCACATTTCCTCGGCCTGGTGGACCTATATGACACTGATCACGGCAACGGGGGTGTAAGCAAATGCCTGTGGGGCTCGCTGTCCGTAATGGACAACGGCAACTACAACAACTCCGGCCGCACCCCTCCTTACTTCTGTGCAATAGACAGAGAGATGGCTGGTACGGCAAGATACATGGACATCAGCGAAGGAAGCACAGTGTCACTCGATCCGGTCAACATCGACGGGACTGTAATCCGCATCCCTACAAGCACAGACGGGGAATACTACCTCATGGAAAACAGACAGGAATACGGATGGGACCAACATATCGGCGGCTCCGGCATGGTGATATACCATATCGACAAGTCCGGAACCAATGTGGACGGGATTACAGCATCCGTGCGCTGGATGACCAATCTTGTCAACTCCTACGCCCAGCACGAATGCGCCGACCTCGTCGAGGCCTTCTCAAATGCCGAGCACATAAGCCAGGTGTTTTTCCCCGGACAAGCTGACATAAAGGAATTCTCGGCAGCAGGTGATCCGGCTTTCATCGCATGGGACGGCACCCCCGTAGGGCTCAAGCTGATCAACATAGCCGAAAACGGGGACAATGTCACATTTGATGTCATGGAAGACAACACTGAGATACTCCTGACTCCGGTCAACTGCCGCATAAAATCCTACCAGAACAAAGCCGTCGCCGAATGGGAGAGCGGAAGGCCCGGCTATTACCGATGGGGCATCATCTGGGGCAAAGACGGCGAGCCCCTGGACCAAGCGGTGCGCGATACTGCCCTCATAAACCGATATACCTTCACCGGGCTTACGCCGAAGACCGAGTACCAGTGTATGATATACCACATCGGCGAGCATCATCACGGAGACACCCTGTGCGTAAGATTCGGCACATCATCCCTCACATCCCCATTTCCGTACATAGTCCTCGACAAGGACAAATATGTCACCGGTGATACCCTCGACCTGACTCTCAACAACATAACAGAAGGCATCAATTCATGTCTATGGTATATCAACGGCAACAGGGCTCTTACAGACAGGTATATTTTCAAGAGTGCCGGCACATACGAGATCACCGCCGTCATAGAATACTCCTCAGACAGAAGCGTTGAGACCGTCAGACGCAGACTTACAGTAACACATGCCTTAATCGACAGATATGAGAAAGACTGAGACAATACTCTTACTAACAATAGCCGCAGCTTTGTGCACGGCATCCTGCAGGGAAAAAGTAATCGAGATAGACTCCCTGGAAAAGGAAATCTTCCTTATGGAGTCTGATGAAGGCATTTACCGCAACGGGGAGCCTCTTTTCCTTTTCCGTGACGACCGCCATCAAAAAGCACTGAATCCGGACAGGATACAGTACAGGATCCAGACAGACGAGCAGGACACCTGTCTCAATGTGACTATGGAGGCCCTGCCCGGAAGCGCAGGAGTCCATATCACCACATCCATCGACTACAGAAGTCCCGGAGATCCCATATCAAGCATGAGTCATCTGGAATGTTCGAGGATGGCCGATGGACGAATCTGGCTATGGAGCCCGGAGAGCCTGACAGGCATCATCATGGACATCTCAGGACTTCAATGACCATGTATGACAAAAGAGGCCGCACCCCACAGGGAGCAGCCTCTTCTGTGACAATCACATGCGGATTATTTCGAAAAATCAATCGATTCCTTTCTGAAGTCCTTCAGCAGCTTTGTGAGTTCGAGGGATGCCTTACGGGCGCGTGTTCCGGCTGCCTTATTGCCTTTCTCACACTGAGCTGCTGCATTCTTCTGGAAAGCTTCGATTTCCACATTGATCTTTTCAATAAGTTCTTTCATATCTTGTTTAAATTGATGATTTGTGTCAAAGATAGTAATAAATTCCGAACATTCAACTATTTTTCTTACTTTTGCATTGGTTTCAATGTTATTAAGTTCTTTATATGGAGTTAGGTTTCAGCTTTAAAGAGATATTCAGCGCATTCATGGTGTTGTTTGCTGTCATTGACATTACAGGCTCGACACCAGTCATCATCGGATTGAAAGACAAAGGGTTGAAAGTCGAACCTGGCAAAGCGGCCATACTCTCGTCCATAATATTCCTTCTTTTTCTGTTTCTCGGAGACGCCATATTGTCCCTGTTCGGCGTAGATATCGAGTCATTCGCCGTTGCAGGCTCGATCATCATCCTCATACTGGCCTGCGAGATGATTCTCGACATAGAAATTTTCAAATACAAGGGGCCGGGAGGCTCGGCCACCATAGTGCCCATCGTGTTCCCACTCATAGCAGGAGCAGGCGCCCTGACGACCGTCCTGTCCCTTAGGGCCGAATACCATGTCGCCAATATCATAGTCGCGATTATCCTCAACATGGCTATCGTCTATTTCGTCCTCAGGTACCTCAATATCGCTGAAAGAATACTGGGGAAAGGCGGAGTCTACATCCTCCGCAAATTCTTCGGCATCATCCTCCTCGCCATCGCCGTCAAGCTCTTCACCGCCAACATAGCCTCCATCTTCCAATTCTGATTCCGACACATGTCCTACAATGCCTTCTAGAGGGCATGAAAAAAGGCACCCGAAAGTGCCTTAGTCAACTTATTTCAGCCCTACAGCTATCTGCAATGCCGTTTTAGAGTCTAATATTCTTCCTCGTTGAAGAAGAAGTCCTCCTTGCTGGGATAGTCGGGCCAGATCTCTTCTATGCTTTCGTAGACCTCGCCGTCATCCTCAAGGTCCTCAAGGTTCTCGATGACCTCTAAGGGAGCTCCCGAGCGGGTAGCGTAGTCTATCAGTTCGTCTTTGGTTGCGGGCCATGGAGCGTCTTCAAGCTTCGACGCCAGTTCAAGTGTCCAGTACATAATTCAATGTATTTTTATTTGGGCCGCAAAGATAGACAAAATATCTTACGCTGTCTCTAATCCGTCCAAAAATCTTCCGCGACACCATGCCTATGGCATTCTGCACGGGCCAGCGTAAAAAGATAATCAGAAAGCCGGTTGAGATACCGTATCACGGCAACGATGACATCCCGGCAGTCATTCAGTGCGACGCAGGCCCTCTCACACCTGCGGCAGACACATCTTGCGACATGGCAATGTGCCGCGCTCAAAGGTGCGGAAGGAAGCACGAACGATGTCATGGGAGGAATCTGAGCGCTCATACGGTCTATCTCCTGCTCAAGAGCGTCCGTCTCCTCCGGCGGGAAAGGCGTCAGTCTCGGATTGTCCGACTCGGAAGCGACATGAGCCGATGCTGTCATCAGCGCTTTCTGGATACGCCGCAGAAACGGAGCAGCATCCGTGCAGCACCGAAGCACTCCTATACAGGAAATGAGCTCATCCATATCACCGTATGCACATACCCTTGCGGACGCCTTGGAGACACGCGTACCGCCAACCAGGGAAGTCTCTCCGGAATCTCCGGTCTTCGTATATATTTTCATATCCTTATGGTTAAATACTTGTTTTATCCATCTCTACCCTACCGTCCCTCAAGCGGATAATCCTGCGGGCACACGCAGCCACATCCTCCTCATGAGTCACCACAACAATAGTATTGCCGCCCTTATGCAGCTCCTCGAAAAGCCGCATGATCCCGTCCGAAACCGCCGTATCGAGATTGCCTGTCGGCTCGTCTGCCAGGATTATGGAAGGACGGTTGACCAGAGCCCGCGCTATGGCCACTCTCTGCCTCTGCCCTCCCGACAACTCGGACGGCCTGTGATGCATCCTTGTCCCGAGCGACACTCTCTCAAGCGCTTCCTCAGCTCTCCGACGCCTTTCACGGGCCGGTACCCCGGCATACACCATCGGCAACTCCACATTCTCCACCGCATCATATCGCGGCAACAGATTGAACGACTGGAATACAAAGCCTATCTCCCTGTTCCTGACATCAGCCAGCTCCCTGTCCTCCATCGCGCTCACATCCATTCCACCGAGAAAATACCGGCCTTGGTCCGGAGAGTCCAGACACCCAAGTATATGCATAAGCGTGGATTTGCCCGAACCGGACGGCCCCATCACGGCCACATACTCATTTTCCAAAATGGACAGGGACACTCCGTCCAATGCTCTCACCTGCTGCCCTCCTATCAGATATGTCCTGGAGACATTCTCCAACCTGATGACCTCCTTCACTTTCTCCATGTTCTGTCTATTTCAAAACCGCCTCTAAAATAATAATTAATTGGCAGTTTTCAACATTTTACTTAATATTGCGCCTCAATTTTTACGATTATGGCTTTCAAGAAAAAAGAAGAATACGACCCTCAGACCACACAGGAACTTGCAGTGCACTACAAGGAGATTCTGCGGTTACTGGGGGAATACCCTGAACGCGAGGGGCTTCTCAAGACCCCGGAGCGCGTGGCCAAGAGCATGCAGTTCCTCACCCAGGGCTATTATATGGACGGAGCCGAGATACTGCGGTCGGCGATGTTCAAGGAGGACTACCGGCAGATGGTGGTAGTCAAGGATATCGAACTGTATTCCATGTGCGAGCATCATCTGCTGCCGTTCTACGGAAAGGCTCATGTAGCCTACATTCCAAACGGATATATAACAGGGCTGAGCAAGATAGCCAGAGTCGTGGAATGCTATGCCCGCCGCCTGCAGGTTCAGGAGAGGCTGACAGTACAGATAAGGGACTGCATACAGGACACACTGCACCCTCTCGGAGTGGGAGTGGTAATAGAGGCATCGCACATGTGCATGCAGATCAGGGGAGTACAGAAGCAGAACTCCATCACCACCACATCAGCGTTCACCGGCGGCTTCCTCAAGGACGAGCGCACCCGCAGCGAGTTCATGCGCCTGATAGGAGTTTCTCTGCATTAGCAGAGGACTCCTATCAGACATTCTCTTTCAGGCCGAGTTCTGCGGCTTTTTCGCGCATGAGAGCCATGGCGGCATCCCTGTCATTGGGGATGATTCCGTCAAGGATAGCGTCCTTGATACAGTCCTTGATGATGCCTATCTCACGACAGGGCGGAATACCGTAGGTCTCCATTATCATCTCTCCGGTCACAGGAGGTTGGAAATTACGGATACGGTCCTTCTCTTCCACCTCCTGCAGTTTCTGACGCACAAGCTGGAAATTGGCCAAATGACGGGCCACCGTCCGGTCATTCTTAGAGGTGATATCGGCCTCACACAGAGTCATCAGATCCTCAATATCGTCTCCGGCGTCGAACAGCAGACGGCGCACGGCGGAGTCAGTGACCTCATCCTGCACCAGCGCAATGGGGCGGAGATGCAGGAACACCAGTTTCTGCACATATTTCATCTTCTCGTTCAAGGGCATACGCAGGTACTTGAACACCTGGTAGACCATCTTTGCCCCCACTACCTCATGACCGTGGAAAGTCCATCCGGTACCCTTCTCGAATCTCTTGGTGGCCGGCTTGCCTATGTCGTGCAGCAGGGCTGCCCAGCGGAGCCACAGATTGTCGGTATGCGGCACGATATTGTCCACCACCTGAAGGGTATGGCGGTAATTGTCCTTGTGTCCGCGGCCATCCTGGGTCTCAACCCCTTTAAGACCGCTAAGCTCAGGCAGTACAAGCTCCAGCAAAGTAGTCTGATCCAACAGATCAAAACCGACAGACGGCTTCGTAGACATCAGAATCTTATGCAGTTCCTCGCTTACACGCTCAGGTGAGAGTATGGACATCCGCCCGCGGTTGCGCCGTATGGACTCCAAGGCCTCGGGCACGATACGGAAGCCGAGCTGCGTAGCGAACCTGACTGCCCTCACCATCCTGAGCGGATCATCGCTGAAGGTCATGTCCGGATCCAGCGGAGTGCGGATAAGACCGTCGCGAAGGTCTTCCAGTCCGTTGAACGGGTCGTAAAGCTCCCCCATATCTTCCTTCTGCAAAGAAAAAGACAACGCATTTATCGTAAAGTCGCGGCGAAGCTGGTCATCCCTCAGTGTCCCCTGCGTCACATTCGGCTTGCGTGAATCACTCGAGTACGACTCCTTCCTGGCGCCCACGAACTCCACCTCCTCTCCTTCCGCCGAGTGAATCATGGCCGTACCGAAACGGGCGAAAACCGCCACATTGGAGCCGGTACGCCTTCCCACCCTGCGGGCAAGCTCCGGTCCGCTGCCTTCCACGACAATATCTATGTCCTTACTATGTCTGCCCAAAAGCTGATCTCGGACATAGCCGCCTATCACATAAGCCCGCACACCCATAGCCTCAGCCTCCTCCGAGACTATGCTGAAAATAGGTCTGGAACAATCCAATCTCATATCAAATCTCAATATCCGGTAACTCACGGCAGAGCTCGTACTGCGGCCCGTCACCGGAGCGCCTGAGACAGTACATGCTGCTGCCGTTGGTAAAAATCATATATTTCACATTCAAGACCCTGTTGTAACGAAGTCCCTGCTCCACGACATTGCGGTCTATCCTTACAGACGGAGCCTTGCACTCGACCATCAGCAGCGGTTTCGTATCGCGGCCGAATACGACGACATCAGCTCTGTACTGCATGGCATTGTACCTGAATGAATACTCGGAGGCCATCATGCACAACGGTATCCCCACTTCGGTATGAAGCCACTGTATCACAGACTGCCTTACTCCTTCTTCCGGAGTCAGGGCAACCTCTGTCCTGCGTAACGGGTCAAAAACAGTATCCATGGCTGCAAAGTTAATGATAAAATGCTAATTTTGCAGTCATGGCCAAGACAGACACAGCAGGACAGTTCGAGTCCCTGAGCAGGGACATAGCATCAGGAAAATTCAGCCCGGTCTACATACTCATGGGCGAGGAATCCTTCTACCCCGAAAGACTGTGCTCGCTCATAATGGAGAAGGCCCTCAGTCCCGAAGAGAGGGATTTTAACCAGACCATACTGTACGGCCAGGACACCGATGCCGACGAGATCATATCCAACTGCGAGCGCTACCCCATGATGTCCGAAAGGGTTCTTGTCATCGTCAGAGAAGCCCAGGCCATGAAAAAACCGGAAAAAATAGGCCTGTACCTGGACCACATCTCGCCCTCCACAGTCCTCGTCCTACTGTTCTCCGGGAAGAATATGGACAAGAGGACATCCCTTTTCAAGAAGATAACGGCATCAGATGCCTGCACGGTATTCGAATCAACCAAGATAAGGGAAGAGGCCATGCCGCGGTGGATAGAATCGTACTTCAGGAGCATCGGCAAGAACATAGAGCCCCAGGGTGCGGTGCTGCTTGCCGAATACGCCGGCAATGACCTGAGGAAAATATCAGTTGAGGCGGACAAGCTGACAAAGGCAGTTCCTCCTGAACAGCCTCTTATAACCGCCCGCGACATTGAGGACAATGTCGGCATCAGCCGTGAATTCAACACCAGCGAACTCACATCGGCCTTAGCCGCCCGCAATGGCGACAAGGCTTTCAGAATCGTATACTTTTTCAGCCAGTCACCACGGCAGTATCCGCTGCAGATGACCCTTGGTTTCCTTTTCTACTTTTTCTCCAAAGTGGAGATGATGCACGCACTCATGCTCAGGGACAGAATAAGCGCCAAAGATGCCGCAGCCAAGGCTGGAATATACTACAGCTATGCCGGGCCATACCTCAACGCCGTTGCCAACTACAGCCTGCGCAAGACCATGACGGTCATCTCCTACATCAAGGACTGCGACTTGCGGAGCAAAAGCGGCTCCGGCGGAGCAGCCGGAGAAGGCGACCTTCTGACAGATCTGGCAGGCCGGATTCTGTCACTTTGACTCAGGTCTTCTCCGTCTGTACAGCTTTCTGTAAGTGCATCCCGTCTCCTTCACCAGTATCCGGTCCAGACTCCTCTTGGTATTGAACCCGTATTTGTTGGCAAACTCATCCGGATCTCCGAGTATCCGGTCTCCGCACCGGTCCGCCTGCACATCCTCCAACAGATGCTCCACGCGCAGTGTATTGACATATTCCCGGAAATTCTTATACCTGCCGCATATCGCACGCGATGCATAAGTCCTGTTGGTACCTGTAAGGTCCGAAAGCATGGGCAGAGTAAGATGACTGTTCAGATACAGCTTGTCCTCCTTCATCTTCCTGTCCAGACGCTCGAAGATAATATCCTTCATATATTCCCATTTCTTTGTCTCGTCACTTGTCATATCTTTTCCTTTTTATTGTTTTCCGCCACCTGCCTGCTCTTCATATCCCGGCACCACTCTCCTGGAGTACGGCCCGTATTGAGCTTGAAAGCGCTGGTAAATGAAGCATTGTTGTTGAAACCGCACCTGTCCCGGAGCTCCCGCATGGAAATGTCCGTATCGGACGCGAATATCTTGATCGCCTCCCTGACCCTGAAATAGTTCACAAGCTCCCGGAAATTCTTGTTCATCTCCATGTTGATGGTCTTCGACAGGTATGACTTATTGGTAAACAACCTCATGGCCACCTCCTCCATACTGAGGTCCTTGGACAGATATGGCTTTTCCGTCTCGAAATAATTCAGAAGCCTTTCTTTAAGGGTCTGTACCGGTTCCTCCTCTTCCTCGATCCCGTGCCCTGGAGCTGAGCATTCTTCAGCAGCCGTGTGACGCGGCACGGCTACGCTGTCTGTCCCGGCACGGGCTCCTACCAACACCGCCATAGGCCGCTTGCGCAGACAGAGCAATATGACGAAGAGATGGACCGCGGCAAAACATACTGCCGTCAGAAAGTAATCGACAAGGATATGATGCCTGATCGAATACACCAGGAACAGGAAATTGTAGAATGACATCAGCAGCATGTGCATAAACAGCTCCTTACCGAACTGGACACCGCATATTCTGACATTGTCTTCCCCGTGGATTACGCAGACATATGCAATATAGCATGATATTGCGAACACAGCTGCCACCGAACAGCGCGACAGTACCGCATAAGCCGGACCGTCCTGACCGGAAAACAAGACCACATCCGCCATCAGCGCCAGCACGCATATGACAAAGGCCGGTATGACGAAGCACAGCCACTGCCTGTTTCCATACAGATAGTTCTTTATGACAAGGCAAGGCACGGCAGCTGAAAACACATACAGTTTCAGGATGATACTGTCAGTGACTGTGCGAAGGGCAATGTTTCCCGCACACAATGCCATAGGAAAACCTGAGAACACGCACACCGCAATGACAATATACAGTATGACCAGTTCCTTTAAAACTTTAGATGCCTTCTGTTCTTCACTGTCCCACCTGCCTCTCATCTTGAAAGCAACAAATAAACCGGCAGACAGATACACGAGACATGGCAGCGAATACGCCGCCGCTATGAAAAAAGTCTCCATCCTTCCTTCAGGTTAATAATAACCACAAAGTTAGGATGGAGACAAAGTCAATCCGAGAAATTAAAAAATATTCAGTCTAAATACATGTTTTTATATTTTCGCTATTTTTTTCTTTTCCTTAATAGCATCAAAACCACGGCCATAGACACCCATGACATTGCCGACTGATATAAATGCCTGCTTGTCTATCCTCTTTATCACAGAAAGCAGATAATTGGTCTCGACTTTCCTGACCATCACCAAAAGCACTTTCTCGTCCTGTTTCGTATACCAGCCCTGGGCGTCCAGGACTGTGACCCCACGGTGCATTTCTCCGGATATCATGTCCGCTATCTCCTTATACTGTTTGGAGAATATAAACAGCTGTACGGACTGCTTGTTGCCGGCCACTGACAGATCCACCACATAACTGCATGCGGCCACCACGATGTAACCGTAGACTATGTTGGCGACTCTTTCCCCGATACTCAGCTCCGGATGCAGGAAGATGGACGAACCGACGATGAAAATATCGCACAGCAGGATAATTCTCCCAGGAGGAATATTGCGGTATTTGCTGACTATCAGGGCTATGACATCCGTACCGGCTGTGCTGCCGCCACGGCTGAAAGCCATTCCGATACCGAGGCCGGACATGGCGCCTCCGATAAGAGCGCACAAAAGCTTGCTGTTCTCCAATGCAATGGAATCAATAAACGATTCCGGTATAATCTCAGGCCACACCCTGAAGAGCAGCGAGGCGACGAACACCGCATAGACGGTCTTGACACCGAATGCCTTTCCCAGTGTCTTTATGCCTATCACCAAAAGCACTGCGTTCACAAGGAAAAATGTGTAGCTGACCGCCTCCGGCTTGCCTGTCACATACGAGACGATGGCACCGATACCGGAGACACCTCCGCCGACAATTCCGTGAGGCAGAATGAAAATACACCAGCCTGCCGTATAGCAGAGCAGACCGATAGTGATGATCAGATAGTCGTTTACGACTGTAAGGGCCTTTCTGGACCCTGTCCTTTTTGGTTTCTTTTGCGTTTCCATTGTATCTTTTCTGGTCCTTTTAATTCATCGAAGCCGCGGCCATAGACGCTCATCGTACTGGTAACCGACATGAATGCCGAACGGTCTATGCCCTTGACTATTTTGTTAATTTCATTCAGCTGATGCTTTCTGGCAATCACCACCAGCACCTTGTGCGTCTCCTTGGTATACCAGCCTATACCGTCAAATGCCGTCACACCCCGCTTGAGCTGACTCATCAACGCATCGGCGATCTCGTTGAACTTCTCCGAGAAAATCATCACCTGCACGGACTGCTTTGTTCCGGTCAGCAGCATATCCACCCCAGAGGAGAAGGCTATCACCTGAAGATAACCGTAGATGACATCCGAAAGAGTCTTGCCTGGCAGAAACAGCACCGAGCCCACTATGACCAAATCACAGAAGAGATAGACCCGGCCCGGAGATATCTCCCTGAACTTGGACAGAATCAGGGCGATGATATCCGTACCTCCTGTACTGCCCCCCTGATTGAATATCATTACTATACCGACCGCTCCTATGAATCCTCCTATCAGAGCATTGAGGAAGGGTTCCTCAACAGTTGACTCCCACGGAATCAGATCCGGAAGGACCTGCAGCAGTACAGAGTTGAGCAGGATGCAGTATATCGTCTTGAAACCGAAGCCCCGGCCGAGTATCAGGAAACCAAGTATGAGAAGTACTACATTGACGGCCAGATATGTGGCCGACACAGGGATAAGCCCTCCCGTGGCATAATTGACGAAAGTGGCCAGACCGGGGATGGCCCCGCCGACTATTCCCTTGGGTATCAGGAACGATGTCCAGCTGAAACAGTACATCACCAGACCGATGGTGATGATCAGATACTCCTTGGAGGTTACAAGTACTTTTTTTGCCGTCGGATTCATATCAGAACACTACATTGATAATCTTTGAGGGCACCACGATAATCTTCCTCACCGGCTTGCCGTCAAGGTATTTCTCCGTATTGGGCGAGGCCAGCACAGCCGCCTCGGCCGTCTTGACATCCACCGCCTTGGGCAACTCCAGCTTAAAGCGCATCTTTCCGTTGAAGGATACAGGATACTCGAAGGTATTCTCCACGGTATAGCTCTCTATATATTCGGGGAATGACGCCGCGGACACCGAATCAGTATGACCGAGACGGTTCCAGAGCTCCTCGCTTATATGAGGGGCAAAAGGCGACAGCAGTATCACCAACGGCTCGAGAATGCTGCGGCTGTGACACCTGAGGTCCGTCAGCTCATTAACGGCTATCATGAACGCGCTCACCGAAGTATTCATGGAAAAATGCTCTATGTCGGAAGACACCTTGCGTATAAGGTTGTGGAGCACCTTAAGCTCTGCCGGAGAAGCATCGCTGTCATCGAACAGCGCACCGTCCCTGTCATAATACAGCCTCCAGAATTTCCTGAGGAATCTGTGCACTCCGTCTATACCCTTGGTATCCCACGGCTTGGACTGCTCGACAGGTCCGAGGAACATCTCATAAAGCCTAAGCGTATCCGCCCCGTAAGTATCACAGACATTGTCCGGATTCACCACATTGAACATGGACTTGCTCATCTTCTCTATGGCCCATCCGCAGACATACTCCCCGTCCTCTAAGATGAACTCCGCCGAGGCGAAATCCGGCATCCATTTCCGGAACGCCTCAGTATCAAGACGGTCATTGTGCACGATGTTTACATCCACATGTATCTCTGTCGTGTCATACTTGTCCTTGAGCCCGTAGGAGACAAAGGTATTGGTACCCTTGATCCTGTACACGAAGTTGGACCTACCCTGTATCATACCCTGATTGACGAGCTTCCGGAACGGCTCCTTCTCACACACATAACCGAGGTCGTAAAGGAACTTGTTCCAGAAACGGGAATATATCAAGTGACCCGTAGCATGCTCCGTTCCGCCCACATAAAGGTCCACATTTCTCCAATATTCATCCTTGGCACGGTCTACAAGGGCATTGTCGTTATGCGGGTCCATATACCGAAGGTAATAGGCACTGCTTCCGGCAAAGCCGGGCATCGTACTCTTCTCTATGGGCCAGCCACCGTATGTCCAGTCCTCGGCCCGCGCCAAGGGAGGCTCACCGGACTCGGTAGGCAGATATGTGCTTATTTCCGGCAGACACAAAGGCAGGTCGGACATCTTCATCGGAGTAGCCATCCCGTCCTTGTAGTATATCGGGAACGGTTCTCCCCAGTACCTCTGACGGGAGAAGATGGCGTCCCTGAGACGGTAATTGACTTTCCTGCGACCGATGCCCATCTCCTCCACCTTCGCTATCGCGGCCGGAATAGCCTCCTTTACGGTCATTCCGTTGAGAAAACCGGAATTACACATGACACCGTCCTTGGCATCAAAACTTTCCTGCGACACATCGCATCCCTCTATCAGCGGCACTATCGGCAGATTGAAATGCTTTGCGAACGCATAGTCCCTGCTGTCATGAGCCGGCACGGCCATAATCGCTCCAGTTCCATAACCGGCCAGCACATACTCGGATATCCACACCGGTATCTTGTCTCCTGTAAGCGGATTGACAGCATAGGCACCGGTGAATACTCCGGTCACCTGACGGGTCTGGGCCATCCTCTCCCTCTCAGTCTTCTTTGCAGCAAAGGCGAGATACTCATCCACTTCCTGCTTATGGTCAGGTGCTGTCAGCTTCTCTACCCACTCGCTCTCAGGCGCCAGAACCATAAATGTGACCCCGAAAACCGTATCGGCACGAGTCGTGAATATGGTGACATCGTATATTCTGTCTCCGTTTATGACCTTGAATATCATCTCGGCTCCCTCGGAGCGTCCTATCCAGTTGCGCTGCATCTCCTTCAGGGAATCCGACCAGTCAAGGCCGGCCAGGTCCTCGAGAAGCCTTGCGGCATATGCGGACACCCTGAGCTGCCACTGACGCATCTTCTTCTGTACCACGGGGAATCCGCCACGGACAGAAAGACCTTCCTTGACCTCGTCGTTGGCCAGTACAGTTCCCAGCTGAGGGCACCAGTTTACCGATGTCTCTCCAAGATACGCCAGTCTGTAATTCATAAGCACATCAGCCTTTTCTCTTTCCGACATGGAGAGCCACTGCTGCGCGGAGAACTCCATGGGTTCAGAGCATGCGGCGTCCACACCCCCAGTTCCCGAAGAGGCGAACGCCGATTCCAGTTCCTCTATAGGACGGGCCTTCTGCATGGTATTGTCGTACCAGCTCCCGAACATCTTCAGGAAAGCCCACTGCGTCCATTTGTAATACGAGGGATCACTGGTGCGAATCTCACGGGACCAGTCATAGGAAAATCCTATCCGGTCAAGCTGTCTCTTATACCTCGCTATGTTCTCGTCAGTAGTACCGGCCGGGTGGCGTCCGGTCTGTATGGCATACTGCTCGGCCGGAAGGCCGAATGCGTCGAAACCCATCGGATGCAACACATTGTATCCTCTCAGGCGCATATACCGACTGTATATATCACTCGCGATATAGCCCAACGGATGTCCGACATGCAGTCCCGCTCCTGAAGGATAGGGGAACATATCCAGCACATAGAACTTGGGCTTTCCACTGTCCTCCGTCACCTTAAAGGTATCATGAGCCGCCCAGTACTGCTGCCATTTTCTCTCTATTTCTGCAAAATTGTAATCAGTCGACATATCTAATATCTACTTTCTTTTCTCCAATCTGAACTCTACCGGTACCGAATACATCACCCTCACTTTCTGTCCCCCGACAGTACCTGGCTTCCATTTGGGCGACGCAGATATCACGCGGACTGCCTCGTCCTCAAGATACTGGTCATTGCCCCTGACGGCACGCACATTGGTCACGCTGCCGTCCTTCTCGATCACAAACTCCACCGTCACCGTTCCCGACACACCCTGAGACAGGGGAATATCCGGATATCTCAGATAGGTATATACCCACTCCCTGAGAAATGTTCCCACATCCCCCTTGAAGAACTCCGGAGCAGAATCCACCTCATAGGGCGAATAGACCCTCTCCTCTCCGGATATCCGGCCGGCTTCTCCGCCAGGAGCGTATTCTTCCGGCCTGTCAATCATCATCTCCATGTTGGCGACCTCCCGTATCATGTTGTAAAGGAAGTCGCAGATATAGTCCATGGCCTCGTAATCAAGATACTCCGGTCTGTCCCTCGTAGTCCTGCTGTTGAGGTCAGGTCCCGTTGTCAGGAGCAGTACAGGAATATTTCTCTCATAAAACGGCAGATAATCCCCTGACGGGACCACACCGTCTCCAGGCTCCGGTATATAAAATGCCCCCACTTCAGACAATCCGCTCACAAGCCTTGTCAGTTCCGGACTTGCAAACGGATTATAATAGGTGAATGCGGCCGTCCTTGCACCGCATCCCAATGTACGGAGGTCTATCATCAGCGATATGCTGTCAGGTGCATCGAAAGTCCTGTTGACAAAATACCACGAGCCAGCCATTCCCTCCTCCTTGGCGCCGAAGGCCACGAATATCACGGACCTTTTGAAGAAAAATGAGGAAGCGGCCACCCTTCTGGCCACTTCCATCATAACTGCGACTCCCGAGGCATTGTCATCAGCCCCGGGGAATATCTGAACCGTTTTCCTGCCGTCCACCGTCATTGTATTGGCACCGATATGATCGATATTGGCACCGACCACGATATACTGCCCCTTATAGGCCGGATCATATCCGTCGACAACTCCCACCACATTCCTCGAGAACACCGTATCCGACTCTCCGGCTATGGCGAACTCCTGTCCTCCGGAAGGAGAGAGCATGGACACACCTGCCTCATACAGGCAGTTGTAGACATAATCCGCGGCAGACCTCTCACCGGGCGTTCCGGCCCGGCGGCCCATCAGGGAATCAGAAGCCAGACAGCGAACATGGCTTTCCAGTCTCTCCGCCACATCGGACTGCGCGTACAGTGCAGCCGACAGACCGGCCACGACGATGATGGAGGCAAGCCGTTTCACTATTTATTGCCCTTATAGAACGGAGTCTTCACTACCTTGGCCTTGAGAAGCCTGTCGCGGACCTTGATGAATATCTCGGTATCAGCCTTGTTGAAGGAAGTGTTGACATAGCCCATGCCGATCGGTATCCTGAGCGAGGGAGACATGGTTCCGGATGTCACATGACCGATCACGGCGCCGGAAGCATCGCATATCTCATATCCATGACGGGGAACTCCGCGGTCGATGAGTTCGAAGCCTATGAGCTTGCGCTTCAAGCCCTCTGCCTTCTGCGCGAGCAGATACTCCCTGTCTATGAAATCACCCTTGGCATCAGAGAACTTGGTAATCCAACCCAGACCGGCCTCGAGAGGCGATGTGGTATCATCGATATCATTACCATAAAGGCAGAATCCCATCTCGAGTCTGAGGGTATCGCGCGCGCCAAGCCCTATAGGCTTGATTCCGAATTCCGCTCCTGCCTCGAACACGGCGTTCCAGAGCTTATCGGCATCCTCGTTTGCTGCATATATCTCGCATCCGCCGGCACCGGTATATCCTGTGATGGAGAAGATCACGCTGACGCCACCGAGCATCAGTTTCTTGAATGTATAGTACTCCATGCCAGTGATATCCTCATCGCAGAGCTTCTGCATGGCCTGAATGGCCTTCGGCCCCTGCACGGCGAGCTGGCATATCTCGTCGGAGGCATTGTAAAGTTCCTTGCCGGGAGTAAGGCCGAACTTGGGGGCCACTGCACAGAGATGCTCCCAGTCCTTTTCCACATTGGCGGCGTTGACTACCAGAAGATATGTCTGGCTGTCAATGCAATAAGCGAGAAAATCATCAACAATTCCACCCTTTCCGTTAGGGAAGCAGTCATACTGGACCTTTCCGGGATAAAGGACAGAGGCATCATTGGATGACACATACTGAACGAAAGCAAGCGCATTGGGACCCTTGACCCATATCTCACCCATATGGGAGACATCAAACACACCGACTCCGTTCCTTACAGTGTTGTGTTCTTCGGTTATTCCCACATATTCCACCGGCATATTGTATCCGGCAAAGGGAACCATCTTGGCACCCAGAGCTATGTGCTTCTGGGTAAAAGCTGTAGTCTTCATATTATCTTTTGTATAGTTTATGATTATTGTCTTGCGTGCATATTCTGACGGATATCGTACACCCATACATCCTCAGGGCAGAATTGATACTCCATCACATCCTCCATAGCCCTTACCGCATCGCGGTAATTGTCATAAGCGGCAACGGACACCACCTCGAAACCGTTGTTGAACTGGATTTTCTCAGGTGTGTAACCGTTCTTTCTCAGAAGGGATATCATCTTCTCGGCATTGCCCTCGACCTTGAAACTGCCGAGGATTACATGATACCGTCCCTTGCTCTCGTCAAGCAGGTTCTGCTGCCTCAAAGCCTCCTGCTCCAGTTCCGCGGCCCTGACACGGGCGATGGAGTCCTGTTCACGCTGCAGGCGCTCCTGCTCCATAGCCTCCTGACGCATCCTCTCGAGATCCTCGGAAGTAGGCTTGCCTACAAGTGAGCGGAAAAAGTCACATCCCGTAAGCAGCACAAGTGCCGCAGATAAAGTGGCAATCAATTTAAAGGCTTTCATATTCAATAATTTACAACTCGTTAAACATCGGATTATATCCAACAAAAGTACTGAATTAATAGTACAAGAACAAAAAAAATGTATATTTACATTTCAAATTAACGGAAAACGGATGGAAAACCAGTTCAAACACTTCTTTAACAAGGCCATAGCCTACATCAGGGACATCATAAGCCTGAATGACCACATAGATACGGACAAGGCCTCACAGTACATAAGGAGCAACATAGACTTCAAGGGTCCAAATGCATACATTCTGGCTTTCGCCATAATAGTGGCGTCCGTCGGTCTGAACACCAACTCCATCCCGGTGATTATCGGCGCCATGCTCATCTCCCCGCTCATGGGCCCCATATTCGGCATAGGCTACGGACTCGGCACCAACGACACCGCATTCTTGAGAAAAGCACTCAAGAACCTGATCGTGATGGTCGTGATAAGTATCTTAGCCTCGACCTTATACTTCCTGATATCGCCTCTTGAGCTGGAGAATCCGACAGAACTTCTGGCGAGGACCAACCCGACAATATACGATGTGCTCATTGCCCTTTTCGGCGGCTTCGCCGGCATAGTGGAGACAAGCCGCCGGGACAAAGGAACGGTCATATCCGGAGTCGCCATCGCCACCGCCCTCATGCCGCCTCTGTGCACGGCAGGATTCGGGCTCGCCACGGGAAGTCTCAAATACTTCCTGGGAGCACTGTATCTCTTCTCAATAAACAGTATATTCATAGCGATAGCCACATTCCTCACTGTCAAATATCTGAAATTTCCAATGGCGACATTCACCGATCCGGCCAAGCAGAAAAGAGTCAGCCGCTGGATTGCCGCCACAGTCATCATAGTCATAATCCCGAGCGTGTACTCCGCATTCATCATGATTAAGGAGAACAACTTCAACCACACAGCCAAGGAATTCATCTCCAAAAA
The DNA here is from genome assembly GCA_019116965.1 of Candidatus Coprenecus pullistercoris. Classification (GTDB taxonomy): domain Bacteria; phylum Bacteroidota; class Bacteroidia; order Bacteroidales; family UBA932; genus Coprenecus; species Coprenecus pullistercoris. The sequence continues at coordinate 1,131 of DXAT01000026.1, read as the reverse complement.
CAAGGAAATGGCCCGCAGCTATATCTATGACTACAGCGTCAACATGCGCTCCAAACCTCCGAGAATAGAGCTGTTCATAGCCGGTGAGGCGCTCAGCGACGCGGAAGTGCACGGCATCTACAAATCGGCACGCGAGCTCGGGCTCACCGACGACCAGATAATCATAAGCCAGAACGCGGCCATGGACCAGAGCGGCACGGCCGACAACGCGGCCCTTCAGAGCATATACGAGAGAAGCGACAGGGAGATTCTGAAAAGAGACCTGCTTATCGACACGCTCAAAAAGGAGATAGATGCTTACAAGACCCGGGAACTGCCTTACGGCCAGCTGGCCCAGGAGCTGTATGCCCAATATCCGGCCCTGACCGATGTGACTCTCACCAAGGGCTATTCGATGAGGGCGGATACCATCGGCATGTCCGAGCAGATACTGATAATACTCGAGACAAAGCCCGGGAACAGGATTCCGGCCAAGGACCTTGAGCGCATGAAAAGCTGGCTTACGGCCCGCCTGGATTTCCAAAACATAAAGCTGATACAGCAATAGATCATGCTCAGCACGATACTGTTCACCGTAGTAGACACACTGTCTGTTCTATTCATCGGAGATGTAATGCAGCACCGCCAGCAGCTTTGTTCAGCCCTCATCCCGGGAGCCGACGCAACCATCTCCGCATCATACGACTATTCCTCGTATTTCACCCATGTACAGCCATTCATCGATGAGGCTGATTTCACTGTGGCCAATATGGAATTCTGTCTCGGAGGTCCTCCCTATACAGGCTATCCCTCATTTTCCGCCCCGGAATCCCTGGCCGGGGAAGCTGCGGAGTCCGGTATCGACCTTTTCCTGTGCGCCAACAATCATATCTGCGACAAGGGGAGAAAAGGCCTCGAATCATCACTTGATAAATACGAAAACATGGGGGCGCCGATCACCGGAATCTACCGCGACAGCTCCGCTGAGGCAGCATGCAATCCATATATGACCGAAGTACGGGGAACACGGATTGCCTTTATCAATTTCACTTACGGTACCAACGGAATAAAGGTTCCTTCTCCCTTCGTCGTCAACATGATGGACAGGAGCAGGGTCGCCGAGGTCGTCAGGCGGGCCCAAGAAAGACAGGC